>NZ_JBBWCB010000014.1:0-67074 GCF_039888995.1 Pseudomonas rossensis
CGATGCATCGCCGATGGTAGTGTGGGGTTTCCCCATGTGAGAGTAGGTCATCGTCAAGATTAAATTCCGAAACCCCTATCTGCGTATGCAGGTAGGGGTTTTGTTTTGTCCGCAGGAAAACTGACCTGTAGGGTTTCTATGCAATGGCGCGGGGCATGGCTATCATGCGGGCCTCATTGTGAGGCGAGACTTGCATGCTGACATTGTTAAAGCTTCTTAAGGATGGCCGATTCCATTCGGGTCAGGCCCTGGGTGTCGCCTTGGGTATCAGTCGTAGTGCCGTTTGGAAGCAGCTTCAGCATTTAGAAGCTGAGCTGGGATTATCCATTCATAAGGTGCGGGGTCGCGGATATCAACTGGCTGCGCCATTAACGCTGCTTGATCCTGTCGAGATAAAAGAGCGGGCGCCTTCTTGTGATTGGCCCATCCTGGTTTTTGATTCAATTGACTCCACTAATGCCGAGGCTTTGCGTGCCATAGAGCGGGGGCAGGCGGCACCCTTTCTGGTGCTTGCCGAACGACAAACTGCAGGTCGCGGGCGGCGTGGACGTAAATGGGCGAGTCCATTCGCGGAAAACATCTATTACAGCCTCGTGCTGCGTATTGAAGGTGGGATGCGTCAGCTGGAAGGCTTGAGTCTAGTTGTTGGGCTCGCCGTCATGCAGGCCCTCCGTGAGCTTGGTATTTCGGGGGCTGGATTGAAGTGGCCCAATGATGTTCTGGTTGGTCAGAAGAAGATCGCCGGGATATTGCTCGAGTTGGTGGGAGATCCTGCTGATGTGTGTCACGTTGTGCTGGGTGTGGGAATTAATGTGAACATGCAGATTACCGATGAGGTAGATCAGCAGTGGACGTCCATGCGGCTAGAGTCGGGCAAGGTGTTTGATCGAAATCACTTGGTCGGGGAGTTGGGCGCGATGCTCCAGGCATATCTGTGTCGTCATCAAGTCGACGGATTTTCAGCTATCCAGGCAGAGTGGGAGCAAAATCATCTCTGGCAGGGGCGGGCCGTTTCGTTGATCGCAGGTGTTAACCATATAGAAGGCGAAGTGCTGGGTATTGATAGTCAGGGTGCTCTGCGCTTGAAGGTGGGTGGTGTGGAAAAAGTCTTTAGTGGTGGTGAGCTCAGTCTGAGGTTGCGTGATGATTCTTGAGCTCGACTGCGGAAACAGTTTTATCAAGTGGCGTGTGCTCGACGCGGATGTTCGGCGGGTGGTTGGCGAGGGCGTCGTTGATTCGGATCTCGCTTTGTTGGAGAGCTTGAAAACGCTCAAGGGTCTCACTCTCAAGTTTTGTCGGTTGGTCAGTGTCAGGACTACCGATGAAACCAGTGCACTGATTTCTCTGCTGACAGAAGCTTTTGGTGTGTCGGTGGTATGTGCAGCGCCCTCCCGCGAAATGTCCGGGGTTCGTAATGGTTATGAGGAGTTCGAGCGGTTAGGGCTCGACCGTTGGCTGGCGATGCTTGGGGGATTCCAACTGGCTTCGGGTGCGTGCCTTGTGCTTGATTTTGGTACGGCAGTTACTGCGGACTTCATCTCTAGGGATGGAGAGCACCTCGGAGGATTTATATGCCCGGGAATGCCTCTGATGCGAAACCAATTGCGTACCCACACCCGTAGAATTCGTTATGGCGATCTAGCAGCCGAGCGCGCTATGGAAAGTCTCGTTCCTGGTCGGACAACTGTCGAAGCGGTCGAGCGGGGATGCTCGTTGATGCTGAGAGGCTTTGTCCTGACGCAGCTAGAGTTGGCGCGGAGCTATTGGGGGGATGATTTTGCTGTGTTCCTCACTGGAGGAGATGCAAACCTGGTTTCCGAGATCGTGCCTGAGGCCAGGGTTGTTCCTGATCTGGTGTTTGTAGGTTTGGCTATGGCGTGCCCCTTGTCCTGAGGTTTTTATGCGTTGGTTGTTTCTGCTGCTGCTTGTTCTCAATGTGTTCTATTACATCTGGCACCAACAAGAGGCTCCTCTGCGTGCGAAGGATGTAACCCCTTTGAGTTTGTATAGGGGGGCGCAGCAGGATATTCGCTTGTTGAGTGAGACAGCTGATGCGGCTCGTGATAGAGGAAAGTCTACCCAGGCAGGCGATGGTTGCCTTTATCTGGGCGGTTTTGCTCGTCAGGAAGCGGCTCAGGCGGTTGAGCGGCGATTGAGTGGCATGGAAATCAAGTTCGAGTCCTTGCTGAGGCCCCCCGCCGGGTCTGATGGTTACTGGGTGCGTGTGGCACCAGAAAGCCGGCGTTGGCTGGATGACTCGCAGCTGAAAAACCTTTCAAGAGAATTCAATGAGTTAAAACATAAAATAATGCCGTGCGAGGGGGTTGCACCCGCCGAATAGTTTGCATAGAATGGCGCCCGCTTCGCAGTGAAGACCTTTAATGGTTAATACCGCAAAGTGATGTCAACGCAGCTAACCTCAGGTTTTTAATGAGAAAATGCTTGACAGAAGGCTGGCATGATATAGAATGCCGGCTCGCTTAGGAGGGGTTCCCGAGCGGCCAAAGGGATCAGACTGTAAATCTGACGTCTACGACTTCGAAGGTTCGAATCCTTCCCCCTCCACCATTTTTAGCGAGAGCTGCAAGCTCGCGGGTATAGTTTAGTGGTAGAACCTCAGCCTTCCAAGCTGATGATGCGGGTTCGATTCCCGCTACCCGCTCCAAGTTTGCAGATCCTGCATAGCGTTACGCTCTTGTAGCTCAGTTGGTAGAGCACACCCTTGGGAAGGGTGAGGTCAGCGGTTCAAATCCGCTCAAGAGCTCCATATAACAAGGCAGATATGAAAATATCTGCCTTTGTTTTAATGGCTTGTTTGACCTGCTCAATTCTTCTCCTAGGGGTGATTTTGATGGCTAAGGAAAAGTTCGAACGTAATAAGCCACACGTCAACGTTGGTACCATTGGTCACGTCGATCACGGTAAAACCACTCTGACTGCTGCTTTGACCCGCGTCTGTTCCGAAGTTTTCGGTTCGGCAAAGGTTGACTTCGACAAGATCGATAGCGCCCCTGAAGAAAAAGCTCGTGGTATTACCATCAACACCGCTCACGTTGAGTACGATTCGGCTGTGCGTCACTACGCACATGTTGACTGTCCAGGTCACGCTGACTACGTAAAAAACATGATTACCGGTGCTGCCCAGATGGATGGCGCGATTCTGGTTTGCTCGGCCGCTGATGGTCCGATGCCGCAAACCCGTGAGCACATCCTTCTGTCTCGTCAGGTTGGCGTCCCGTACATCGTTGTCTTCCTGAATAAGGCTGACATGGTTGATGATGCTGAGTTGCTGGAACTGGTTGAGATGGAAGTGCGCGACCTGCTGAGCGCTTACGATTTCCCAGGTGATGACACTCCGATCATCATTGGTTCGGCGCTGATGGCGCTGAATGGTCAAGATGACAACGAGATGGGCACTACTGCCGTCAAGAAGTTGGTCGAGACTCTGGATAGCTACATTCCGCAGCCTGAGCGTGCTATTGATAAGCCGTTCCTGATGCCGATTGAGGATGTTTTCTCGATCTCCGGTCGCGGTACTGTTGTGACTGGTCGTGTTGAGCGTGGCATTGTCCGCATTCAGGAAGAAGTTGAGATTGTTGGTCTTCGTGACACTGTCAAAACTACTTGCACTGGTGTTGAGATGTTCCGCAAGCTGCTCGACGAAGGTCGTGCCGGCGAGAACTGCGGCGTATTGCTGCGTGGTACCAAGCGTGATGATGTTGAGCGTGGCCAGGTTCTGGTCAAGCCGGGTACTGTCAAGCCGCACACCAAGTTCACTGCAGAAGTTTACGTTCTGAGCAAGGAAGAAGGCGGTCGTCATACTCCGTTCTTCAAGGGTTACCGTCCGCAGTTCTACTTCCGTACCACGGACGTGACCGGTAACTGCGAATTGCCAGAAGGCGTTGAAATGGTAATGCCTGGTGACAACGTTCAGATGACTGTCACCCTGATCAAAACCATCGCGATGGAAGATGGGCTTCGCTTCGCTATCCGTGAGGGCGGTCGTACCGTCGGCGCTGGTGTCGTAGCTAAAGTCATCGAGTAAGTTGTTGTAATGTCTTTTTCGGGCCGGCATAATGGTCGGCCTGATTTTGTTTTAGGTCAGTAGCTCAATTGGCAGAGCGACGGTCTCCAAAACCGTAGGTTGGGGGTTCGATTCCCTCCTGACCTGCCAGATTCACTTGGTGTGTCTGGCTTTCTTTTCACAGGATCTTCATAGATGACTCCTAAAGCTGAAGCTCAAGGCTCTCGCTTCGATCTGCTCAAGTGGCTAGTAGTAGTCGCTTTGGTGGTTGTTGGCGTTGTTGGCAATCAGTATTACTCTGCTTCGCCGATCCTGTACCGCGTACTAGCTTTGCTCGCCATTGCTGCTGTAGCTGCCTTTGTAGGCCTGCAAACAGTCAAGGGCAAGTCTTTCTTTGTACTGGTTAAGGAAGCTCGTACCGAGATTCGTAAAGTCGTATGGCCAACTCGCCAAGAAACCACGCAGACCACGTTGATCGTTGTGGCTGTTGTACTGGTTATGGCGTTGCTGTTGTGGGGGCTTGATTCCCTGCTCGGCTGGCTTGTTTCCTTGATTGTCGGCTAAGGGTGTCCCGTGGCTAAGCGTTGGTACGTTGTGCATGCTTACTCGGGTTACGAGAAGCATGTCATGCGCTCGTTGGTAGAGCGCGTAAAGCTGGCTGGCATGGAAGATGGCTTTGGCGAAATTCTGGTTCCCACTGAAGAAGTGGTTGAAATGCGTAATGGCCAGAAACGCAAAAGCGAGCGCAAGTTCTTCCCAGGTTATGTGCTGGTTCAGATGGACATGAATGAGGGTACCTGGCACTTGGTCAAGGATACTCCTCGGGTGATGGGTTTTATCGGCGGTACTGCTGATAAGCCTGCACCTATCACAGATAAAGAGGCAGAAGCGATTCTGCGTCGCGTTGCTGATGGTAGCGACAAGCCGAAGCCGAAGACGTTGTTCGAGCCAGGTGAGTCGGTGCGTGTCAATGACGGTCCGTTTGCCGACTTTACTGGCACGGTCGAAGAAGTTAACTACGAGAAGAGCCGGATCCAAGTGGCAGTGCTCATTTTCGGTCGCTCTACTCCGGTAGAGCTAGAGTTCAGCCAGGTCGAAAAAGTCTAGCTGAGCAAGCATCCCAACCCCGCAGCCCTAGGCTGTGGGGTTTTGTCGTCACTGGGATAAACGCGCAAGTAACCGGGGAGCCTTTCGAGGCGTTCGAACCCGTAATTGGAGTGCCTCATGGCCAAGAAGATTACCGCTTACATCAAGCTGCAAGTGAAGGCCGCTCAGGCTAACCCAAGCCCACCTGTTGGTCCTGCTCTGGGTCAGCACGGCGTGAACATCATGGAATTCTGCAAGGCTTTCAACGCCCGTACTCAGGGTATTGAGCCAGGTCTGCCGACTCCAGTGATCATCACTGTCTACAGCGACCGTAGCTTCACTTTCGAAACCAAGTCCACACCTGCTTCGGTTCTGCTGAAGAAAGCTGCTGGTCTGACTAGCGGTTCCGCTCGTCCGAACACCGTTAAGGTTGGCACCGTTACCCGTGCTCAGCTGGAAGAAATCGCGAAAACCAAAAACGCGGATCTGACTGCAGCTGATATGGACGCGGCCGTGCGTACTATCGCCGGTTCTGCTCGTAGCATGGGCCTTAACGTGGAGGGTGTGTAATGGCTAAGTTGACCAAGCGTCAAAAGGCTATCGCCGGCAAAATCGAAGCAGGCAAGTCCTACAACTTTGTAGACGCTGCTGCTTTGCTGGCTGAGCTGTCGACCGTCAAGTTCAGCGAGTCGTTTGACGTTGCTGTAAACTTGGGTGTTGACCCGCGTAAATCCGACCAGGTCGTTCGTAGCGCTACTGTGCTGCCACACGGCACTGGCAAGACCGTTCGCGTTGCTGTGTTCACCCAGGGTCCAGCTGCTGAGGCCGCTTTGGCTGCCGGCGCTGACCGTGTAGGTATGGACGATCTGGCTGCCGAAATGAAAGGCGGCGACCTGAACTATGACGTAGTTATCGCATCCCCGGATGCAATGCGCGTTGTTGGTCAGTTGGGTCAGATCCTGGGCCCACGTGGCCTGATGCCTAACCCTAAAGTCGGCACCGTAACGCCAGACGTAGCTACCGCGGTTAAGAACGCCAAGGCTGGTCAGGTTCGTTATCGCACCGACAAAAACGGCATCATCCACACCTCCGTTGGCAAGGTTGGTTTCGACGCCGTCAAGCTGAAAGAAAACGTTGAAGCGCTGATCGCTGATCTGAAGCGTATCAAGCCAGCTTCCTCGAAAGGTATTTACGTCAAGCGCGTTACCCTGAGCACCACCATGGGTCCAGGCCTGGTCATCGACCAAGGCTCGCTCGACGCGTAAGACACAAGGTTGGCGCAAGCGATTGCGCCAATTGGAAGATTGGGGTCCCTGCCTGGCGGGGGCTATCCAAGACCGTAGGCGACGCAAGTCTTAAACCTCAAGCCTACGCAGATGGTGCTCCCGGTTCCTTACCGAATCAGACACCAAAACGACATCTGGCCTCGGTTGGATGAAACGGTAACAAGCAGGAGTTTTTCCCGTGGCAATTAAACTTGAAGACAAGAAGGCCATCGTCGCTGAAGTCAACAAGGCTGCCCAAGTTGCTCTGTCCGCTGTCGTGGCTGATGCCCGTGGCGTAACAGTAGGCGCTATGACCGGACTCCGTAAAGAGGCTCGTGAAGCTGGCGTTTACGTACGTGTTGTACGTAACACTCTGCTCAAGCGCGCCGTTGCTGGCACTCAATATGACGTGCTCAACGACGTGTTCACCGGCCCGACCTTGATTGCATTCTCCAAAGAACATCCGGGCGCTGCTGCTCGTATCTTCAAAGAGTTCGCAAAAGGTCAGGATAAGTTCGAGATCAAGGCAGCTGCGTTCGAGGGCAAGTTCCTCGCAGCTAATCAGATCGACGTACTGGCAAGCCTGCCGACCCGTGACGAAGCAATTTCTCAGCTGATGAGCGTGATTCAAGGCGCAACCAGCAAATTGGCTCGTACTCTGGCGGCTCTTCGCGACCAGAAAGAAGCTGCCGCAGCCTAAGGCTGAGCGACTCCTTTCAGCGTTTATTGTTTATTTCGATGGCCGCGTAGGCTGTCACCCCAATACAGGAATTTATAGTCATGTCTCTGACTAACGACCAAATCATCGAAGCAATCGGCGAAAAATCCGTTCTGGAAATCGTTGAGCTGATCAAGGCCATGGAAGAGAAGTTCGGCGTTTCCGCTGCCGCTGCTTCCGCTGGTCCAGCTGCTGTCGCTGCCGTTGTTGAAGAACAAACTGAATTCAACGTCATGCTGCTGGAAGCTGGCGAGAAGAAAGTTAACGTGATCAAGGCAGTACGTGAACTGACCGGTCTGGGCCTGAAAGAAGCCAAGGCTGTAGTTGACGGCGCTCCTGGCGTCGTTCTGGAAGCTGTTTCGAAAGACGCAGCTGACAAAGCAAAAGCCACTCTGGAAGAAGCAGGCGCTAAAGTCGAGCTGAAGTAAGCATCGACTTTGCGTCTCCAGCCCGAGCGTTAAGCGAAAGGCTGATGGCTGGTGGCTCTTGCCACCGGCCTTTTTCCGTTATTGGCAGCCGACTGGGTCGGTGTTGATAACGAGCTGTAACCACCCGATGCGGTGGCGCAAACCATGGGGTTTGCACGATTTTCTGGCTGCTCCCGTCGGGAGGGGCCAAACAAGCAGGTGACCAAGCTGGGGAACGCTGATGGCTTACTCATATACTGAGAAAAAACGTATCCGCAAGGACTTTAGCAAGTTGCCGGACGTCATGGATGTGCCGTACCTCCTGGCCATCCAGCTGGATTCGTATCGTGAATTCTTGCAAGCGGGAGCGACTAAAGATCAGTTCCGCGACGTGGGCCTGCATGCGGCCTTCAAATCCGTTTTCCCGATCATCAGCTACTCCGGCAATGCTGCGCTGGAGTACGTCGGTTATCGCCTGGGCGAACCGGCATTTGATGTCAAAGAATGCGTATTGCGCGGTGTAACTTACGCCGTACCTTTGCGGGTAAAAGTGCGCCTGATCATTTTCGACAAAGAATCGTCGAACAAAGCGATCAAGGACATCAAAGAGCAAGAAGTCTACATGGGTGAAATCCCCCTGATGACTGAGAACGGTACCTTTGTAATCAACGGTACCGAGCGTGTAATCGTTTCCCAGCTGCACCGTTCCCCGGGCGTGTTCTTCGACCACGACCGTGGCAAGACGCACAGCTCCGGCAAACTGTTGTATTCGGCGCGGATCATTCCTTACCGCGGTTCGTGGTTGGACTTTGAGTTCGACCCGAAAGACTGCGTATTCGTGCGTATCGACCGTCGTCGCAAGCTGCCTGCATCGGTACTGCTGCGCGCGCTCGGCTATACCACTGAAGAAGTGCTCGACGCGTTCTACACCACCAACGTCTTCCACGTGCAAGGTGAAAACCTCAGCCTGGAACTGGTGCCTCACCGCCTGCGTGGTGAAATTGCTGTCCTAGATATCCTGGATGACAAAGGCAAGGTTATTGTCGAGCAAGGTCGTCGTATCACTGCTCGCCACATCAACCAGCTGGAAAAAGCCGGGATCAAAGAGCTGCAAGTGCCTCTGGACTACGTCCTGGGTCGCACTACCGCCAAGGTCATCGTGCATCCGGCAACCGGCGAAATCCTGGCAGAGTGCAACACCGAGCTGAACACCGAGATCCTGGCAAAAATCGCCAAGTCCCAGGTTGTTCGCATCGAAACTCTGTACACCAACGATATCGACTGCGGTCCGTTCGTCTCTGACACTCTGAAGATCGACTCCACCAGCAACCAATTGGAAGCGCTGGTCGAGATCTATCGCATGATGCGTCCAGGCGAGCCGCCAACCAAAGACGCTGCCGAGACTCTGTTCAACAACCTGTTCTTCAGTCCTGAGCGCTATGACCTGTCTGCGGTCGGCCGGATGAAGTTCAACCGTCGTATCGGTCGTACCGAGATCGAAGGTTCGGGCGTGCTGTGCAAAGAAGACATCGTTGCGGTGCTGAAGACTCTGGTCGACATCCGTAACGGTAAAGGCATCGTCGATGACATCGACCACCTGGGTAACCGTCGTGTTCGCTGCGTAGGCGAAATGGCCGAGAACCAGTTCCGCGTTGGCCTGGTACGTGTTGAGCGTGCGGTCAAAGAGCGTCTGTCGATGGCTGAAAGCGAAGGCCTGATGCCGCAAGACCTGATCAACGCCAAGCCAGTGGCTGCGGCGGTGAAAGAGTTCTTCGGTTCCAGCCAGCTTTCCCAGTTCATGGACCAGAACAACCCGTTGTCCGAGATCACCCACAAGCGTCGTGTTTCTGCACTCGGCCCTGGCGGTTTGACTCGTGAACGTGCTGGCTTTGAAGTTCGTGACGTACACCCGACTCACTACGGTCGTGTATGCCCGATTGAAACGCCGGAAGGTCCGAACATCGGTCTGATCAACTCCCTGGCCGCTTATGCGCGCACCAACCAGTACGGCTTCCTCGAAAGCCCGTACCGTGTGGTGAAAGACGCTCTGGTCACCGACGAGATCGTGTTCCTGTCCGCCATCGAAGAAGCTGATCACGTGATCGCTCAGGCTTCGGCCACGATGAACGACAAGAAAATGCTGATCGACGAG
Source organism: Pseudomonas rossensis (assembly GCF_039888995.1). NCBI lineage: Bacteria > Pseudomonadati > Pseudomonadota > Gammaproteobacteria > Pseudomonadales > Pseudomonadaceae > Pseudomonas > Pseudomonas rossensis. The sequence continues at coordinate 9,653 of NZ_JBBWCB010000014.1, forward strand.
CTGGTAGCTGTTCGTCACTTGAACGAGTTCACCGTCAAGGCGCCGGAAGACGTCACCTTGATGGACGTTTCTCCGAAGCAGGTAGTTTCGGTTGCAGCGTCGCTGATCCCGTTCCTCGAGCACGATGACGCCAACCGTGCGTTGATGGGTTCGAACATGCAGCGTCAAGCTGTACCAACCCTGCGCGCTGACAAGCCGCTGGTCGGTACTGGCATGGAGCGTAACGTAGCTCGTGACTCCGGCGTTTGCGTCGTGGCTCGTCGTGGTGGCGTTATCGATTCCGTCGACGCCAGCCGTATCGTGGTTCGTGTTGCTGATGATGAAGTTGAAACCGGTGAAGCTGGTGTCGACATCTACAACCTGACCAAATACACCCGCTCCAACCAGAACACCTGCATCAACCAGCGTCCGCTGGTGCGTAAAGGTGATCGGGTTCAGCGTAGCGACATCATGGCTGATGGCCCGTCCACCGACATGGGTGAACTGGCGCTGGGTCAGAACATGCGCATCGCGTTCATGGCCTGGAACGGTTACAACTTCGAAGACTCCATCTGCCTGTCGGAACGAGTTGTTCAAGAAGACCGCTTTACCACGATCCACATTCAGGAACTGACCTGTGTGGCACGTGACACCAAGCTTGGGCCAGAGGAAATCACTGCAGACATCCCGAACGTGGGTGAGGCTGCACTGAACAAGCTGGACGAAGCGGGTATCGTTTACGTAGGTGCTGAAGTTGGCGCAGGCGACATCCTGGTTGGTAAGGTCACTCCGAAAGGCGAGACTCAACTGACTCCGGAAGAAAAACTGCTGCGTGCCATCTTCGGTGAAAAAGCCAGCGACGTTAAAGACACCTCCCTGCGCGTGCCTACCGGCACCAAGGGTACCGTCATCGACGTACAGGTCTTCACCCGCGACGGCGTTGAGCGTGATGCTCGTGCACTGTCGATCGAGAAGACTCAACTCGACGAGATCCGCAAGGACCTGAACGAAGAGTTCCGTATCGTTGAAGGCGCCACTTTCGAACGTCTGCGTTCCGCTCTGGTCGGCCACAAAGCCGAAGGCGGCGCCGGTCTGAAGAAAGGTCAGGAAATCACCGACGAAGTTCTCGACGGTCTTGAGCATGGTCAGTGGTTCAAACTGCGCATGGCTGAAGATGCTCTGAACGAGCAGCTCGAGAAGGCTCAGGCCTACATCGTTGATCGCCGCCGTCTGCTGGACGACAAGTTCGAAGACAAGAAGCGCAAACTGCAGCAGGGCGATGACCTGGCTCCAGGCGTGCTGAAAATCGTCAAGGTTTACCTGGCAATCCGTCGCCGCATCCAGCCGGGCGACAAGATGGCCGGTCGTCACGGTAACAAAGGTGTGGTCTCCGTGATCATGCCGGTTGAAGACATGCCGCACGATGCCAATGGCACCCCGGTCGACGTCGTCCTCAACCCGTTGGGCGTACCTTCGCGTATGAACGTTGGTCAGATCCTTGAAACCCACCTCGGCCTCGCGGCTAAAGGTCTGGGCGAGAAGATCAACCGGATGATCGAAGAGCAGCGCAAAGTCGCTGAGCTTCGTAAATTCCTCGACGAGATCTACAACCAGATCGGCGGTCGTAACGAGGATCTGGATAGCTTCTCCGACCAGGAAATCCTGGATCTGGCGAAGAACCTGCGTGGCGGTGTTCCAATGGCCACTCCAGTGTTCGACGGCGCCAAGGAAAGCGAAATCAAGGCCATGCTGAAACTGGCAGATCTGCCAGAAAGCGGCCAGATGCAGCTGACCGACGGCCGTACCGGCAACAAGTTCGAGCGCCCGGTTACTGTTGGCTACATGTACATGCTGAAGCTGAACCACTTGGTAGACGACAAGATGCACGCTCGTTCTACTGGTTCGTACAGCCTGGTTACCCAGCAGCCGCTGGGTGGTAAGGCGCAGTTCGGTGGTCAGCGTTTCGGGGAGATGGAGGTCTGGGCACTGGAAGCATACGGTGCTGCTTACACTCTGCAAGAAATGCTCACAGTGAAGTCGGACGATGTGAACGGCCGTACCAAGATGTACAAAAACATCGTGGATGGCGATCACCGTATGGAGCCGGGCATGCCCGAGTCTTTCAACGTGTTGATCAAGGAAATTCGTTCCCTCGGCATCGATATCGATCTGGAAACCGAATAACACGTGACGCGAATCGAGAGCGGGGCAGGATTGCCCGCTCTCTGCTCCGCCAGGAGGAAAGGCCTTGAAAGACCTACTGAATTTGCTGAAAAACCAGGGTCAAGTCGAAGAGTTCGACGCCATCCGTATTGGATTGGCATCGCCTGAGATGATCCGTTCGTGGTCGTTCGGTGAAGTTAAAAAGCCGGAAACCATCAACTACCGTACGTTCAAACCTGAGCGTGACGGCCTGTTCTGCGCCAAGATCTTTGGCCCGGTAAAGGATTACGAGTGCCTGTGCGGTAAGTACAAGCGCTTGAAGCATCGTGGCGTGATTTGCGAGAAGTGCGGCGTTGAAGTTGCACTGGCTAAAGTTCGTCGTGAGCGCATGGCACACATCGAACTGGCCTCGCCAGTTGCCCACATCTGGTTCCTGAAATCGCTGCCGTCCCGTATCGGCTTGCTGATGGACATGACCCTGCGTGATATCGAACGCGTTCTCTACTTCGAGAGCTATGTCGTTATCGATCCAGGCATGACCACCCTTGAAAAAGGTCAGTTGCTCAACGACGAGCAGTATTTCGAAGCGCTGGAAGAGTTCGGCGACGATTTCGATGCCCGCATGGGTGCCGAAGCTGTCCGTGAACTGTTGCACGCTATCGACCTGGAACACGAGATTGGCCGTCTGCGTGAAGAAATTCCGCAAACCAACTCCGAAACCAAAATCAAGAAGCTGTCCAAGCGTCTGAAGTTGATGGAAGCCTTCCAGGGTTCCGGCAACCTTCCAGAATGGATGGTGCTGACCGTTCTGCCGGTTCTGCCGCCAGATCTGCGTCCACTGGTCCCGCTGGATGGCGGTCGCTTCGCGACTTCCGACCTCAACGATCTGTATCGTCGAGTGATCAACCGTAACAACCGCTTGAAGCGCCTGCTTGATCTGTCCGCTCCGGACATCATCGTGCGCAACGAAAAGCGTATGTTGCAGGAAGCCGTCGACGCATTGCTCGACAACGGTCGTCGTGGCCGCGCTATCACCGGTTCCAACAAGCGTCCTTTGAAATCCCTGGCTGACATGATCAAGGGTAAACAAGGTCGTTTCCGTCAGAACTTGCTCGGTAAGCGTGTTGACTACTCTGGTCGTTCGGTAATTACCGTAGGTCCGACCCTGCGTCTGCACCAGTGCGGTCTGCCGAAGAAGATGGCTCTCGAGCTGTTCAAGCCGTTCATTTTCGGCAAGCTGGAAATGCGTGGTCTCGCTACCACCATCAAAGCTGCCAAGAAGATGGTTGAGCGCGAGTTGCCAGAGGTTTGGGACGTTCTCGCTGAAGTAATCCGCGAACACCCGGTTCTCCTCAACCGTGCACCGACCCTTCACCGTCTGGGTATCCAGGCGTTTGAACCGGTACTGATCGAAGGTAAAGCTATCCAGCTGCACCCTCTGGTCTGTGCTGCGTACAACGCCGACTTCGACGGCGACCAAATGGCCGTGCACGTACCGCTGACACTGGAAGCCCAGTTGGAAGCGCGTGCGTTGATGATGTCGACCAACAACATTCTGTCGCCAGCCAACGGTGAGCCAATCATCGTTCCGTCGCAGGACGTTGTATTGGGTCTGTACTACATGACTCGTGAAGCGATCAACGCCAAGGGCGAAGGTCGTGTGTTCGCGGATCTGCAAGAAGTTGACCGTGTGTTCCGTGCTGGCGAAGCCGCACTGCACGCCAAGGTCAAAGTGCGGATCAACGAAACCGTCAACGATCGTGATGGCGGCAGCGTCAAGAACACCCGTATTGTCGACACCACTGTCGGCCGTGCGCTGTTGTTCCAGGTTGTTCCACCTGGCCTGTCGTACGACGTCGTCAACCAGCCGATGAAGAAAAAGGCGATCTCCAAGCTGATCAACCAGTGCTACCGCGTGGTTGGTTTGAAAGAGACCGTGATCTTCGCTGACCAGTTGATGTACACCGGTTTTGCCTATTCGACCATTTCCGGCGTTTCCATCGGTGTTAACGACTTCGTTATCCCGGATGAAAAAGCCCGCATCATCAGTGCTGCCACTGATGAAGTGAAAGAGATCGAAAGTCAGTACGCCTCCGGCCTGGTAACCCAGGGCGAGAAGTACAACAAAGTGATCGACCTTTGGTCCAAGGCGAACGACGAAGTTTCCAAGGCGATGATGGCCAACCTCTCGAAAGAGAAAGTCATCGACCGTCATGGCGTCGAAGTCGACCAGGAATCCTTCAACTCGATGTACATGATGGCCGACTCGGGCGCACGGGGTTCTGCTGCGCAGATCCGTCAGCTCGCCGGTATGCGTGGCCTGATGGCCAAGCCGGACGGTTCCATCATCGAAACGCCGATTACTGCGAACTTCCGTGAAGGTTTGAGCGTACTTCAGTACTTCATCTCCACTCACGGTGCTCGTAAAGGTTTGGCGGATACCGCGTTGAAAACTGCGAACTCCGGTTACCTGACTCGTCGTCTGGTAGACGTGGCGCAGGATCTGGTAGTAACCGAGATCGATTGCGGCACCGAACATGGCCTGGTAATGACTCCGCACATTGAAGGCGGTGACGTTGTTGAGCCGTTGGGTGAGCGCGTATTGGGTCGTGTTATTGCCCGTGACGTGTACAAGCCAGGTACCGAGGAAATCATCGTTCCTGCCGGCACGCTGGTAGATGAGAAGTGGGTTGAGTTCATCGAGCTGAACAGCATCGATGAAGTGATCGTGCGTTCGCCGATCAGCTGTGAAACGCGCTACGGCATTTGCGCCAAGTGCTACGGCCGTGACTTGGCTCGTGGCCACCAGGTGAACATCGGTGAAGCGGTCGGCGTTATCGCTGCCCAGTCCATCGGTGAGCCGGGTACCCAGCTGACCATGCGTACGTTCCACATCGGTGGTGCGGCAAGCCGGACCTCCGCAGCCGACAGCGTTCAGGTGAAGAATGGCGGTACCGTCCGTCTGCACAACCTGAAGCACGTTGAGCGAGTAGATGGTTGCCTGGTTGCTGTGTCCCGTTCCGGTGAGCTGGCGATCGCTGATGACTTCGGTCGTGAGCGCGAGCGTTACAAGCTGCCGTACGGTGCTGTGATTTCGGTTAAAGAAGGTGACAAGGTCGACGCTGGCGCAATCGTGGCCAAGTGGGATCCGCACACTCACCCAATCGTTACCGAAATGAAAGGTACCGTGACCTACGTGGGCATGGAAGAAGGCATCACGATCAAGCGTCAGACTGACGAATTGACCGGTATGACCAACATTGAAGTACTCGACGCCAAAGATCGTCCAGCTGCCGGTAAAGATATCCGTCCTGCGGTGAAGATGGTTGATGACAACGGCAAGGATCTCTTGCTGCCGGGTACTGACGTAATTGCTCAGTACTTCCTGCCTGCTAACGCCCTGGTTGGTGTAGCGGATGGTGCGAAGATTGCGATCGGTGATGTTATCGCTCGTATCCCGCAAGAGACTTCGAAGACCCGTGACATCACCGGTGGTCTGCCACGTGTTGCCGACTTGTTCGAAGCGCGTCGTCCGAAAGAAGCCTCGATTCTGGCTGAAGTCAGCGGCACCATCGCGTTTGGTAAAGAGACCAAAGGCAAACGCCGTCTGGTTATCACTCCGAACGACGGCACCGATCCGTACGAAGAGCTGATTCCGAAGTGGCGTCACCTGAACGTCTTCGAAGGCGAACAGGTAAACCGCGGCGAAGTTATCTCCGACGGCCCGAGCGATCCACACGACATCCTGCGTCTGCTGGGTGTGAGTGCGCTGGCCAAGTACATCGTGAACGAGATTCAGGACGTTTATCGTCTGCAAGGCGTGAAAATCAACGACAAGCACATCGAGACCATCCTGCGTCAGATGTTGCGCAAGGTTGAAATCGCTGAATCCGGCGACTCGACTTTCATCAAGGGCGACCAGATGGAGTTGACTCACGTTCTGGTAGAGAACGAGCGTCTGGCTGGCGACGAGAAATTCGTTTCCAAGTTCACTCGCGTGCTGCTGGGTATCACCAAGGCGTCGTTGTCCACCGAATCGTTCATCTCGGCGGCTTCCTTCCAGGAAACCACTCGCGTACTGACCGAAGCGGCGGTAACCGGCAAGCGCGATTACCTGCGCGGCCTGAAAGAAAACGTGGTCGTGGGTCGTCTGATCCCGGCTGGTACCGGTCTGGCTTATCACAGCGAGCGCAAGCGCCGCCGTGATGCTGACAAACCGTTGCGCGTAAGCGCCAGTGAAGTGGAAGCTGCACTGACCGAAGCGCTGAACTCGAGCGGTAACTGAGTTCTGCGGTAAATGAGCGTAAGGCCCTGGCCATTCCGTTCATCGAATCGAGACAATTTGTCGAGGTTGGATGAGTGGGGAGGTCGGGGCCTTGCCTTGACTGGGGGCAAGATCCTCTTTAGACTCTTGTACCCCTAAATTTGGCGGGAATTCGTTCCTGCCATTTTGCTTTTCTTGCAAGACAATAGCGTCGCAAGACAACAGTGGAGCTAGTAGATGGCAACTATCAACCAGCTGGTACGTCAGCCGCGTAAGCGTATCGTCGAGAAATCCGACGTGCCTGCGCTGCAGAACTGCCCGCAACGTCGTGGCGTATGCACCCGTGTGTATACCACTACGCCGAAAAAACCTAACTCGGCACTGCGTAAAGTATGCCGTGTGCGTCTGACCAACGGTTTCGAGGTTTCCTCGTACATCGGTGGTGAAGGCCACAACCTGCAAGAGCACAGCGTGGTACTGATCCGCGGTGGTCGTGTAAAAGACTTGCCAGGTGTTCGTTACCACACCGTACGCGGTTCTTTGGATACTTCCGGCGTTAAAGGTCGTAACCAGGGTCGTTCGAAGTACGGTACCAAGAAGCCTAAGTAGTAGTGGCTTTTTGTAAAAACTGATTTTCTATTTTTCTGAGTCGATAAGAGTAAGGTCGGAGGCGTCCCGAAAGGGCACCGATTCCGAGCGAACCTGAAGACCGTTTGAGGGCTTATCCATGCCAAGAAGACGCGTAGCAGCCAAGCGCGAAGTGCTTGACGATCCAAAATACGGAAGCCAAATCCTGGCCAAGTTCATGAACCACGTAATGGAGAGCGGCAAGAAAGCCGTTGCCGAGCGTATCGTTTATGGCGCGCTGGAGAAGGTTAAAGAACGCAAGAACAGCGACCCCCTGGAAATCTTCGAGAAAGCTCTCGACGCCATCGCTCCGCTGGTCGAAGTAAAGTCGCGCCGTGTAGGCGGTGCTACTTACCAGGTTCCGGTTGAAGTTCGTCCGTCCCGTCGTAACGCCCTGGCAATGCGCTGGTTGGTAGACTTCGCCCGCAAGCGCGGCGAGAAGTCTATGGCTCTGCGTTTGGCTGGCGAACTGTTGGACGCTGCCGAAGGTAAAGGTGCTGCAGTTAAGAAGCGTGAAGACGTGCACCGTATGGCTGAAGCCAACAAGGCTTTCTCGCACTACCGCTTCTAATTTTAGCGTCACTAATTTTGCGAGGGCTTTATGGCTCGTACTACACCGATTAATCGCTACCGTAACATTGGTATCGTTGCTCACGTGGATGCTGGTAAAACCACCACCACCGAGCGCGTCCTTTTTTACACTGGCAAAAGTCACAAGATGGGCGAGGTGCATGACGGCGCCGCGACCACAGACTGGATGGTGCAGGAGCAGGAGCGTGGTATTACCATTACTTCTGCTGCTATTACCGCCTTCTGGCAGGGTTCCGAGAAGCAGCACAAAGACCAATACCGCTTCAACGTTATTGATACCCCGGGTCACGTTGACTTCACTATTGAAGTTGAACGTTCCCTGCGTGTACTCGATGGCGCGGTCGTTGTGTTCTGCGGCACCTCGGGTGTTGAGCCTCAGTCGGAAACCGTATGGCGTCAAGCCAACAAATACGGCGTTCCACGTCTTGTTTACGTAAACAAGATGGACCGTGCTGGTGCGAACTTCCTGCGCGTGATCGGTCAGATCAAGCAGCGTCTGGGTCACACTCCGGTGCCAATCCAGTTGGCTATCGGTTCCGAAGACAACTTCCAGGGTCAGATCGATCTGATGTCCATGGAAGCTGTTTACTGGAATGACGCTGACAAAGGCATGGTTCCAGTTCGCAAGCCTATCCCTGCTGAACTGCAGGAATTGGCTGACGAGTGGCGTGGCAATATGGTTGAGGCTGCGGCCGAAGCCAGCGAAGAGCTGATGAACAAGTACCTCGAAGGTGAAGAACTCACCAACGAGGAAATCAAGGCCGCTCTGCGTCAGCGTACTATCGCTGGTGAGATCGTTCTGGCTGTTTGCGGTTCTTCCTTCAAGAACAAGGGTGTTCCCCTGGTTCTCGACGCCGTTATCGATTACCTGCCTGCACCTGTCGATATTCCTGCCATCAAGGGTACTGACCCGGATGACGAGACTATCGAGCTGGAGCGTCATGCAGATGACAGCGAGCCGTTCTCCGCTCTGGCATTCAAAATTGCCACCGACCCATTCGTGGGTACTTTGACCTTCGTCCGTGTTTACTCGGGCGTGTTGAACTCCGGCGACGGCGTGATCAACTCGGTCAAAGGCAAGAAAGAGCGCGTGGGTCGTATGGTGCAAATGCACGCAAACGCCCGTGAAGAAATCAAGGAAGTACGCGCTGGTGATATCGCGGCCTTGATCGGCATGAAGGACGTCACCACTGGTGAAACTTTGTGCAACGGTGACAAGCCAATCATCCTGGTTCGTATGGACTTCCCGGAGCCGGTTATTTCGGTTGCCGTAGAGCCTAAGACCAAGGACGACCAGGAGAAAATGGGTGTCGCTCTGGGCAAACTTGCTCAGGAAGATCCATCTTTCCGCGTCAAGACTGATGAAGAGACTGGTCAAACGATCATCTCCGGCATGGGCGAGTTGCACCTGGACATCCTGGTTGACCGGATGCGCCGTGAGTTCAACGTCGAAGCCAACATCGGCAAGCCTCAGGTTTCCTATCGTGAGCGCATCACGAAGAACTGTGAAATCGAAGGTAAGTTCGTTCGTCAATCCGGCGGTCGTGGCCAGTTTGGTCACTGCTGGATTCGTTTTGCGCCTGCTGACGAAGGTCAGGAAGGTCTGCAATTCGTGAACGAAGTAGTGGGTGGTGTGGTTCCTAAGGAATACATCCCGGCTATCCAGAAGGGTATCGAAGAGCAGATGAAGAACGGCGTTGTCGCCGGCTATCCGCTGATCGGCCTGAAGGCTACCGTGTTTGATGGTTCCTACCACGACGTCGACTCCAACGAGATGGCGTTTAAGGTGGCTGCTTCCATGGCGACCAAGCAACTGGCCCAGAAGGGCGGTGGTGAGTTGCTTGAGCCGATCATGGCGGTAGAGGTTGTTACACCTGAAGACTATATGGGTGACGTGATGGGCGACCTTAACCGTCGTCGCGGCATGATCCTGGGTATGGAAGACACGGTTTCCGGCAAAGTGATTCGTGCCGAAGTTCCGTTGGGTGAAATGTTCGGTTATGCGACCGACGTTCGTTCCATGTCCCAAGGTCGCGCAAGCTACTCTATGGAATTCAAAAAATACAATACAGCTCCGTCGCATATCGTCGAAACTGTTACCAAAAAACAAGGCTGATTCAGCCCCTTTAGGCTAGGAGTTAATTGTCGTGGCTAAAGAAAAATTTGTACGTGACCTCCCGCACGTTAACGTTGGCACCATCGGTCACGTTGACCACGGTAAAACCACGCTGACCGCTGCTCTGACTCGCGTCTGCTCCGAAGTTTTCGGTTCGGCCGTTGTTGCTTTCGACAAGATCGACAGCGCTCCGGAAGAAAAGGCTCGTGGTATCACCATCAACACCGCGCACGTTGAATACAACTCGCTGATCCGTCACTACGCTCACGTTGACTGCCCAGGTCACGCTGACTATGTGAAGAACATGATCACCGGTGCTGCTCAGATGGACGGCGCTATCCTGGTTTGCTCGGCCGCTGATGGTCCGATGCCACAAACCCGCGAGCACATCCTGCTGTCCCGTCAGGTTGGCGTTCCGTACATCGTTGTCTTCCTGAACAAGGCTGACATGGTTGACGACGCTGAGCTGCTGGAGCTGGTTGAGATGGAAGTGCGCGATCTGCTGAGCACTTACGACTTCCCAGGTGACGACACTCCGATCATCATCGGTTCGGCTCTGATGGCTCTGAACGGCCAAGACGACAACGAAATGGGCACCACTGCCGTTCGTAAACTGGTTGAGACTCTGGACAGCTACATCCCAGATCCAGTTCGTGTTATCGACAAGCCGTTCCTGATGCCAATCGAAGACGTATTCTCGATCTCCGGTCGCGGTACTGTTGTAACTGGCCGTATCGAGCGCGGTATCGTCAAGGTTCAGGATTCGCTGGAAATCGTTGGTCTGCGTGACACCGTTGTCACCACCTGCACCGGCGTTGAAATGTTCCGTAAGCTGCTCGACGAAGGTCGTGCTGGCGAGAACTGCGGCGTGCTGCTGCGCGGCACCAAGCGTGACGACGTTGAGCGTGGCCAGGTTCTGGTCAAGCCAGGTTCGGTTAAGCCGCACACTACCTTCGAAGCTGAAGTGTACGTGTTGAGCAAAGAAGAAGGCGGTCGCCACACTCCGTTCTTCAAAGGCTACCGTCCACAGTTCTACTTCCGGACCACTGACGTGACCGGTAACTGCGAACTGCCGGAAGGCGTTGAAATGGTAATGCCGGGCGACAACATCAAAATGGTTGTCACCCTGATCAAAACCATCGCAATGGAAGATGGCCTGCGTTTCGCTATTCGTGAAGGCGGTCGTACCGTCGGCGCTGGCGTCGTAGCCAAAATCATCGCCTAAGCGTTGATTGATGAAAAAGCCCCCGCTTGCGGGGGCTTTTTTATTGGGTTGACACTCAGTTGGCCCGTCTATAGAATTGCGCCTCCTTTTAACGGGCGTATTGCGCTCGGTGGGAATAGCAGCCGGAGTCTGAAATCCAATGCAAAATCAGCAAATCCGTATCAGGTTGAAGGCTTTTGACCATCGCCTGATCGACCAATCCACCCAGGAAATCGTGGAAACCGCGAAACGTACTGGTGCTCAAGTGCGTGGTCCAATTCCACTGCCTACCCGTAAAGAGCGGTTCACCGTTCTGGTCTCCCCGCACGTCAACAAAGACGCGCGTGACCAGTACGAGATCCGTACTCATAAGCGCGTTCTGGACATCGTCCAGCCAACGGATAAAACCGTTGATGCGCTTATGAAGCTTGATCTTGCGGCCGGTGTGGAAGTGCAGATCAGCCTCGGCTAAGACTCGGTCTTAGTCGTGTAACGCTCTGAAATGGGCGGCCATAGCGGGTGAAAGCCCCGTACACTCATGAGGTTTACAACATGACTATTGGTGTAGTCGGTCGTAAATGCGGTATGACCCGTATTTTCACCGAAGAAGGTGTCTCCATTCCGGTCACGGTCATTGAGATCGAACCGAATCGCGTCACCCAGTTCAAAACTGAAGAGACCGATGGCTATCGTGCAGTGCAAGTCACTGTAGGCGAGCGTCGTGCTTCGCGTGTTACAGCTGCTCAAGCTGGCCACTTCGCTAAAGCGAACGTTGCCGCTGGTCGTACCGTAATGGAATTCCGTCTTGAAGAAGGCGAGTACCAGGCCGGCGATCTGATCAACGCTGAAATCTTCGCCGCTGGTCAACTGGTTGATGTAACCGGTCAGTCCAAGGGTAAAGGCTTCCAGGGTACGATCAAGCGTTGGAACTTCCGCGGGCAAGATAATACCCACGGTAACTCCGTGTCCCACCGCGTTCCAGGCTCTATCGGCCAGTGCCAGACTCCTGGTCGTGTATTCAAGGGCAAAAAAATGTCCGGTCATATGGGCGCTGAGCGCGTGACCGTGCAGTCCCTCGAAGTAGTGCGCGTGGACGCTGAACGCAATCTGTTGTTGGTCAAGGGCGCTGTTCCTGGCGCTACTGGCGGCAACTTGGTTGTACGTCCAGCAGCCAAGGCTCGCGGTTAAGGGGAAGCTGACATGCAATTAAATGTAAATGACGCTCAAGCGATCGAAGTTTCCGAACTGACATTTGGCGGCGAATTCAACGAGACGCTGGTTCACCAAGCAGTCGTGGCCTACATGGCCGGCGGCCGTCAAGGTAGCAAGCAGCAAAAGACCCGTTCCGACGTTCGTGGTGGCGGTAAGCGCCCATGGCGTCAGAAAGGTACTGGCCGTGCTCGTGCCGGTACTATCCGTAGCCCAATCTGGCGTGGCGGCGGTACCACTTTCGCAGCTCGTCCTCAGGATCACACCCAGAAGCTGAACAAGAAGATGTATCGCGCAGCAATGCGTTCCATCCTTGCTGAGCTGGTGCGTACTGATCGTCTGGTTGTGGTTCAGGACTTCGCTGTTGATGCACCGAAGACCAAAGATCTGCTGAACAAACTGACCGGCATGGGCCTGACTGACGTCTTGATCGTGTCTGAAGTGGTTGATCAGAACCTGTACCTGGCTGCTCGCAACCTGCCACACGTTGATGTACGTGACGTGCAAGGTTCCGATCCGGTTAGTCTGATCGCATACGACAAGGTGTTGATCACCGTGTCGGCCGTGAAGAAATTCGAGGAGCTGCTGGGATGAACCAGGAACGCGTATTTAAAGTTCTGCTTGGCCCGCACGTTTCCGAGAAGGCTACGGTTCTGGCTGACAAGAAAGGCCAGTTCGTTTTCAAGGTTGCAACTGACGCAACCAAGCTGGAAATCAAGAAGGCCGTCGAAAGCCTGTTCAGCGTGAAAGTAGAGCGTGTTACTACCCTGAATGTTCTGGGTAAGAGCAAGCGCACTGCTCGCGGTCTGGGCAAGCGTAATGACTGGAAGAAGGCAGTTATCTCCCTTCAGCCAGGCCAAGATCTCGATTTCAGCAGCAGTGCTGAGTAAGGAAGGGGTGCATCATGGCAATCGTTAAATGCAAACCGACTTCCCCTGGCCGCCGTTTTGTGGTCAAGGTGGTCAACCAGGAGCTCCATAAAGGCGCTCCTCACGCACCGCTGCTCGAGAAAAAATCGAAGACTGGTGGTCGTAACAACAATGGTCGCATTACCACTCGTCACATCGGTGGTGGCCATAAGCAGCATTATCGTCTGGTCGATTTCCGTCGCAACGACAAAGATGGCATCTCTGCCACTGTCGAGCGTATTGAATACGATCCAAACCGTACTGCTCACATCGCTCTGCTGCTGTACGCAGATGGCGAGCGTCGCTACATCATCGCCCCTAAAGGCGTGAGTGCTGGCGACCAGCTGATCGCAGGTGCTCTGGCACCGATCAAGCCGGGCAACGCTCTGCAACTGCGTAACATTCCAGTTGGTAGCACCGTACACGGCATCGAATTGAAGCCAGGTAAAGGCGCGCAAATCGCTCGTTCCGCTGGTGCTTCGGCTCAGCTGATCGCTCGTGAAGGTGTCTACGTGACCCTGCGTCTGCGTTCTGGTGAGATGCGTAAAGTGCTGGCTGAATGCCGCGCGACCCTGGGTGAAGTCTCGAACTCCGAGCACAGCCTGCGTTCGCTGGGTAAAGCTGGTGCCAAACGCTGGCGTGGCGTTCGCCCAACCGTTCGTGGTGTTGCCATGAACCCGGTTGACCACCCACATGGTGGTGGTGAAGGTCGTACCTCTGGTGGTCGTCATCCGGTATCGCCATGGGGCTTCCCGACTAAGGGCGCGAAGACTCGTGGTAATAAGCGTACCGACAAAATGATCGTCCGTCGTCGCAAGTAAATAGAGGGATACGACAGTGCCACGTTCTCTGAAAAAAGGTCCTTTTATTGATCTTCACCTACTGAAGAAGATCGAAGTGGCGGCGGAAAAGAACGATCGCAAACCAGTTAAAACCTGGTCGCGCCGTTCCATGATCCTGCCACAAATGGTCGGTTTGACCATTGCAGTGCATAACGGTCGTCAACATGTTCCAGTTCTCGTGAACGAAGACATGGTCGGCCACAAACTAGGCGAGTTTGCCGGTACCCGCACATATCGTGGGCACGTGGCAGACAAGAAAGCCAAGCGTTAAGGGGTAAGGAACGATGGAAGTAGCCGCTAAGTTGTCGGGCGCTCGAATCTCCGCCCAGAAAGCCCGCTTGGTCGCCGACCAGATCCGCGGGAAGAAGGTGGGCGAAGCGCTCAACCTGTTGGCTTTCAGCAGTAAGAAAGCCGCCGAGATCATCAAGAAAGTGCTGGAGTCGGCCGTAGCCAACGCCGAGCATAACGAAGGCGCAGACGTTGATGACCTTAAAGTCAGCACCGTTTTCGTCAACGAAGGGCGTTCGCTGAAGCGAATCATGCCACGTGCCAAAGGCCGTGCTGATCGCATCGTCAAGCGGTCTTGCCATATCACTGTCAAGGTTGCTGACAAGTAACGGAGTCGAAGAGATGGGTCAGAAAGTACATCCCATTGGCATTCGCCTGGGAATCGTCAAGGAGCACACCTCCGTCTGGTACGCAGACGGTCGGACTTATGCGGACTATTTGTTCGCTGATCTGAAGGTGCGCGAGTATCTCCAAGACAAACTAAAAAGCGCGTCCGTAAGCCGTATCGATATCCATCGTCCGGCTCAGACTGCACGTATCACCATCCACACCGCTCGTCCAGGTATTGTTATCGGGAAGAAAGGTGAAGATGTTGAGAAACTGCGTCAGGACCTGACCAAGCAAATGGGTGTGCCTGTGCACATCAATATCGAAGAAATCCGCAAGCCGGAACTCGACGGTATGTTGGTTGCGCAGAGCGTAGCTCAGCAGCTGGAGCGTCGCGTAATGTTCCGTCGCGCTATGAAGCGCGCTGTACAGAACGCCATGCGCATTGGTGCCAAAGGCATCAAAATCCAAGTGAGCGGTCGTCTCGGCGGTGCTGAAATCGCACGTACTGAATGGTATCGCGAAGGTCGTGTGCCACTGCACACCCTGCGTGCCGACATCGACTATGCCAACTACGAAGCTCACACCACTTATGGTGTGATCGGTGTAAAGGTTTGGATCTTCAAAGGCGAAGTAATTGGTGGTCGCCAAGAAGAACTGAAACCACAAGCACCAGCGCCTCGTAAAAAAGCTGCTAAGTAAGGGGTACGCCAAATGTTGCAACCAAAGCGTACGAAGTTCCGCAAGCAGATGACTGGCCACAACCGTGGCTTGGCTCAGCGCGGTAGCAAAGTCAGCTTCGGCGAATATGCGCTGAAGTCTGTAGCTCGTGGTCGTCTCACCGCTCGTCAGATCGAGTCAGCGCGTCGTGCACTGACCCGTCACGTTAAACGTGGCGGCAAGATCTGGATCCGTGTATTCCCGGACAAGCCTATTTCCAAAAAGCCACTCGAAGTTCGGATGGGTAAAGGTAAGGGTAGTGTGGAGTACTGGGTTGCCCAGATTCAGCCAGGCAAAGTCCTGTATGAAATCGAGGGTGTAACTGAAGAGCTGGCGCGTGAGGCTTTTGCCCTGGCTGCTGCAAAGCTGCCGCTCGCCACCGCCTTTGTTAAACGGACGGTGATGTGATGAAAGCGAATGAACTTCGTGAAAAATCCGCACAGCAGCTGAACGAGCAACTGCTCGGCCTGCTGCGCGACCAGTTCAATCTGCGTATGCAGAAAGCAACTGGCCAGTTGGGGCAGTCTCATCTGCTCTCGCAAGTTAAACGTGACATCGCTCGCGTGAAGACTGTGCTTAACCAGCAGGCAGGTAAGTAATCATGGCTGAAGCCGAAAAAACTGTCCGTACGCTGACTGGCCGTGTTGTCAGCGACAAGATGGACAAAACCATCACCGTTCTGATCGAGCGTCGCGTTAAGCACCCGATCTACGGTAAATACGTTAAGCGTTCGACTAAGCTGCACGCGCACGACGAAACCAATCAGTGCCACATCGGCGACAAAGTCACTATTCGTGAAACTCGTCCTTTGGCCAAGACCAAGTCTTGGGCGCTGGTTGATGTTCTCGAACGCGCTGTGGAAGTCTAAGGACTAGGGGTCGGAGAAATTATATGATTCAGACTCAATCCATGCTCGATGTGGCCGATAACAGCGGCGCTCGCCGTGTTATGTGCATCAAGGTGCTGGGTGGCTCCCATCGTCGTTACGCTGGTATCGGTGACATCATCAAAGTTACCGTGAAGGAAGCAATTCCTCGCGGTAAAGTGAAAAAAGGCCAAGTGATGACTGCTGTTGTAGTCCGCACTCGCCACGGCGTTCGCCGTGCTGATGGCTCCATTATCCGCTTTGATGGCAACGCTGCTGTTCTTCTGAACAACAAGCAAGAGCCGATCGGCACCCGTATCTTTGGGCCAGTGACCCGTGAACTTCGTACTGAGAAGTTCATGAAGATCGTCTCGCTCGCCCCAGAAGTGCTGTAAGGAGATCCGACATGCAAAAGATTCGTCGTGACGACGAGATCATCGTGATCGCCGGCAAAGACAAAGGTAAGCGCGGTAAGGTGCTTAAGGTTCTCGCTGATGACCGTCTGGTCGTTGGTGGTCTGAACCTGGTTAAGCGTCATACCAAGCCAAACCCTGCGTCGGGCGTACAAGGCGGTATCGTCGAAAAAGAAGCGCCACTGCACGCTTCCAACGTTGCCATTTTCAACGGCGAAACCAACAAGGCTGATCGCGTTGGTTTCAAAGTAGAAGACGGCAAGAAAATTCGTGTCTTCAAGTCGACCCAAAAAGCGGTTGATGCTTGAACACTGCTAGGTAGAAGACCATGGCACGACTAAAAGAGATTTACTGGAAGGAAATCGCACCGAAACTTAAGGAAGAACTTAAGCTTTCGAACGTGATGGAAGTTCCACGCGTTACCAAAATCACCCTGAACATGGGTCTGGGCGAAGCGGTCGGCGACAAAAAAGTCATCGAACACGCTGTTGCTGACCTGGAAAAGATCACCGGCCAGAAAGTCGTTGTGACCTACGCTCGGAAATCCATCGCTGGCTTTAAAGTCCGTGAAGGTTGGCCGATCGGCGTCAAAGTGACCCTGCGCCGTGAGCGTATGTACGAATTCCTGGATCGTCTGCTGTCGATCTCCCTGCCTCGGGTCCGCGACTTCCGCGGCCTGAATGCCAAGTCCTTCGATGGTCGTGGTAACTACAGCATGGGCGTTAAAGAGCAGATCATCTTCCCGGAAATCGACTACGACAAGATCGATGCTCTCCGCGGTCTGGACATTACCCTGACCACCACTGCCAAGAACGATGATGAAGGTCGCGCGCTGCTGCGTGCTTTCAAATTCCCGTTCCGCAACTGATTGGAGTAGGAAAATGGCCAAGATGAGCATGAAAAACCGCGAGCTGAAGCGTCAGCTCACGGTTGCCAAGTACGCCAAAAAGCGTGCAGCACTGAAAGCTATCATCGTTGATCTGAACGCAAGTCCAGAAGCGCGTTGGGAAGCTACAGTAGCTCTGCAGAAGCAGCCACGTGACGCAAGCGCTTCGCGCATGCGTAACCGCTGCCGCCTGACCGGTCGTCCACACGGCGTTTACCGCAAGTTCGGCCTCGGCCGTAACAAACTGCGTGAAGCTGCTATGCGTGGTGACGTACCTGGTCTGGTTAAAGCCAGCTGGTAAGCACGATCAAAGTCTCGGTGGTCCGAATCGCAAGATCCTGACCGCCGGTGACCTTGAACTTGAATCAAGCCCCTATTGGGGCTTGATTCATTTGTGGGGTGTGTCTAGAATACCCGGCTCGCCTGAGCCCGTGCTTTTTTCGCACGGATGCACTCGGCGACAAGTAGTAGCCGCAAGGCTAATTTTTTTGTATTAGGAGCGTCTAGCCCATGAGTATGCAGGACCCGTTAGCGGACATGCTAACTCGAATCCGTAATGCCCAGATGGCTGAAAAGTCCGTCGTAAGCATGCCATCTTCTACGTTGAAGGTAGCTGTTGCCAAAGTCCTGAAGGACGAAGGTTACATTGCGGGTTATCAGATCAGCAGCGAAATCAAACCACTGCTGTCCATCGAGCTGAAGTACTTCGAAGGCCGTCCGGTCATCGAAGAAGTGAAGCGCGTTAGCCGTCCAGGCCTGCGTCAGTACAAGTCCGTCGATGATCTGCCAAAAGTTCGTGGCGGTCTCGGTGTGTCTATCGTCTCCACCAACAAAGGTGTGATGACGGATCGTGCTGCGCGCGCTGCCGGTGTCGGCGGCGAAGTTCTTTGCACTGTGTTCTAAGGGGGGATAAGCATGTCACGCGTCGCTAAGAACCCCGTTAAGCTGCCAGCCGGTGTCGAAGTAAAATTCGCAGGCCAACAGCTTTCGGTGAAGGGTGCCAAGGGCACTCTCGAACTGAACATCCATTCGTCCGTTGAGATTGTTGAAGAAGCTGGTGAGCTGCGTTTCGCTGCTCGCAATGGCGATCAACAAACTCGCGCAATGGCTGGTACCACTCGTGCGTTGGTAAACAACATGGTCCAAGGCGTAAGCCAAGGCTTCGAGCGCAAGCTCCAGCTGGTCGGTGTTGGTTACAAAGCGCAAGCAAAAGGCACAGTGCTGAACCTGGCTCTTGGCTTCTCGCACCCAGTGGATTATGAACTGCCGGAAGGCATCACCGCTGAGACTCCTAGCCAGACCGATATCCTGATCAAGGGCATCGATAAGCAGCTGGTAGGTCAAGTGGCCGCCGAGATCCGCGACTTCCGTCCACCAGAGCCGTACAAAGGCAAAGGTGTGCGCTACGCGGACGAAGTCGTCCGTCGTAAAGAAGCCAAGAAGAAGTAGGGCATAGCAAATGACCGACAAAAAAGTTACTCGACTGCGTCGCGCTCGCAAAGCACGCCTGAAAATGCACGAACTCGAAGTCGTGCGTCTCTGCGTGTTCCGCTCGTCGCAGCACATCTACGCCCAGGTCATTTCGGCCGACGGCAACAAAGTCCTGGCAAGTGCCTCGACTTTGGATAAAGAACTGCGTGATGGCGCCACTGGCAACATCGACGCGGCCACTAAGGTTGGCCAGCTGGTCGCTACGCGTGCAAAAGCCGCTGGCGTCTCGCAGGTGGCTTTCGACCGCTCTGGCTTCAAGTACCACGGCCGCGTCAAGGCGCTGGCTGATGCTGCTCGTGAAGCTGGGCTGGAGTTCTAAGTTATGTCAAATAACGACCAAAAGCGCGACGAAGGCTACATCGAGAAGCTGGTTCAAGTTAACCGCGTAGCCAAAACCGTTAAAGGCGGCCGTATCTTCACTTTCACCGCGTTGACCGTGGTTGGTGATGGTAAAGGGCGTGTTGGCTTCGGCCGTGGCAAGTCGCGTGAAGTGCCTGCTGCGATCCAGAAGGCAATGGAAGCTGCTCGCCGCAACATGATCCAAGTTGACCTGAACGGCACCACTCTGCAGTACGCAATGAAGTCCGCTCACGGCGCTTCGAAGGTGTACATGCAGCCTGCTTCTGAAGGTACCGGTATCATCGCTGGCGGCGCTATGCGTGCTGTCCTCGAAGTTGCTGGTGTTCAGAACGTTCTGGCCAAGTGCTACGGCTCGACTAACCCGGTAAACGTGGTTCACGCCACTTTCAAGGGTTTGAAAGCTATGCAGTCTCCTGAATCCATTGCCGCCAAGCGTGGCAAAAGCGTCAAGGAGATCTTCTGATCATGGCTACCGTTAAAGTTACGCTGATCAAAAGCATGACCGGCCGCATCCCTAACCACAAACTGTGTGTTAAGGGTTTGGGTCTGCGTCGCATCGGTCACACTGTAGAAGTACTTGATACTCCCGAGAATCGCGGGATGATCAACAAGGCTTACTACATGCTGCGTGTCGAGGGTTAATCGATGAAACTCAATGATCTGAGTCCAGCGCCGGGTTCCCGTCGCGAAAAGCATCGTCCGGGCCGTGGTATCGGTAGTGGTTTGGGTAAGACCGGTGGCCGTGGCCACAAAGGTCAGTCCTCCCGCTCCGGTGGCACTATTGCTCCAGGCTTTGAAGGCGGTCAACAGCCGCTGCATCGTCGCCTGCCGAAGTTCGGTTTCGTTTCCCTGAAGGCCATGGATCGCGCAGAAGTGCGTTTGTCCGAGCTGGCTAAAGTGGAAGGCGACATTGTCACCGTGCAGTCCCTGAAAGATGCCAACGTGATCAACGTCAACGTACAGCGTGTGAAAATCATGCTGTCCGGCGAAGTTACTCGCGCTGTTACCATCGGAAAGGGAATCGGCGCCACCAAAGGTGCGCGTGCGGCTATCGAAGCAGCTGGCGGCAAGTTCGAGGAATAAATGGCTAAGCAAGGTGCTCTCTCTGCGCTCGGCAAAGGCGGTATGTCTGAACTCTGGGCTCGTCTGCGTTTTCTGTTCCTGGCGATTATCGTCTACCGAATAGGCGCACACATCCCGGTTCCAGGTATCAACCCGGACCGACTCGCGGACCTGTTTCGACAGAATGAGGGGACCATTCTTAGCTTGTTCAACATGTTTTCCGGCGGCGCGCTGGAGCGGATGAGCATCTTTGCACTGGGGATCATGCCGTACATTTCGGCATCGATC
The DNA here is from genome assembly GCF_039888995.1 of Pseudomonas rossensis. NCBI lineage: Bacteria > Pseudomonadati > Pseudomonadota > Gammaproteobacteria > Pseudomonadales > Pseudomonadaceae > Pseudomonas > Pseudomonas rossensis. Next base: position 30,256 of record NZ_JBBWCB010000014.1, read on the forward strand.
ATCATGCAGCTGATGACCGCCGTGAGCCCGCAGCTGGAGCAGTTGAAGAAGGAAGGTGAAGCTGGTCGTCGTAAGATTGCCCAGTACACCCGCTACGGCACTGTTGTTCTCGCTCTCGTTCAGGCAATTGGCATGTCCATTGGTCTGGCAGGGCAGGGCGTTTCGTTCACTGGTGACTTTGGCTTCCATTTCGTCGCGGTATCCACTTTTGTGGCTGGTGCGATGTTCATGATGTGGCTGGGTGAGCAGATTACTGAGCGCGGTGTTGGCAACGGTATCTCGATGTTGATTTTCGCAGGTATCGTCGCCGGTCTTCCGAGGGCGATTGGGCAGTCTTTCGAGTCTGCGCGTCAGGGTGATATCAATATTTTCGCCTTGGTTGCCATCGGTTTGTTGGCAGTAGCGATTATCGGTTTCGTGGTGTTCATTGAGCGTGGTCAGCGTCGTATTGCTGTTCATTACGCCAAGCGTCAGCAGGGCCGCAAGGTCTTCGCTGCGCAGACTAGCCACTTGCCGTTGAAAGTGAACATGGCTGGTGTTATTCCAGCCATTTTCGCGAGCAGCATTCTGCTGTTCCCGGCTTCGTTGGGGACCTGGTTTGGTCAGTCCGAAGGTATGGGCTGGCTGCAGGACATCTCGCAGTCGATCGCTCCTGGTCAGCCGTTGAATATTCTGCTGTTTAGTGCAGGGATTATTTTCTTCTGCTTCTTCTATACGGCGTTGATGTTCAATCCGAAAGACGTAGCGGAAAACCTGAAGAAGTCCGGTGCCTTTATTCCGGGTATCCGTCCAGGTGAGCAGTCTGCGCGCTATATTGATGGCGTGCTGACTCGTTTGACCTTGTTCGGTGCTCTATATATGACGGCCGTGTGCCTGTTGCCCCAGTTCCTGGTGGTTGCGGCAAACGTACCGTTCTACCTTGGCGGGACCTCGTTGCTGATCGTCGTCGTGGTTGTGATGGACTTCATGTCCCAAGTACAATCGCACCTCGTTTCGCACCAGTACGAATCCCTGATGAAGAAAGCCAACCTGAAGGGTTACGGCAGCGGCATGTTGCGCTGAGTACCCATAAGGTTCGAGGAGTTGGTGATGAAAGTTCGTGCATCGGTGAAAAAGCTGTGCCGTAACTGCAAGATTATTCGCCGCGAAGGTGTTGTTCGAGTAATTTGCAGCGCGGAACCGCGTCACAAACAGCGCCAAGGCTGAGTGTGATTGTGCTTCAAGCCCGGCAGCTAGTGCGCTGCCGGGTTGATTATTTGTTATTACAGCGATATTATCTCGCGCCCTATTTCTTGGCTTCCGGGGCGTAGGTAGCTGTCAATTGGAGTCCCACTGAATGGCCCGTATTGCAGGCGTTAACATTCCAGATAACAAGCATACTGTTATCTCGCTGACCTACATCTATGGTGTTGGTCGCACTACTGCACAGAAGATTTGTGCAGTGACTGGGGTAAACCCAGCCGCAAAGATCAAAGATCTGAGCGACGAGCAGATTGAACAGCTGCGTGGCGAAGTGGCGAAGTTCACCACTGAAGGTGACCTGCGTCGCGAAATCAACATGAAAATCAAGCGTTTGATGGACCTCGGTTGCTATCGCGGTCTGCGTCATCGTCGTGGTCTTCCAGTGCGCGGTCAGCGTACCAAGACTAACGCGCGTACCCGTAAAGGTCCGCGTAAGCCGATCCGCAAGTAATCGCCCCAGCGAATCGACAGGAAATTAATCATGGCTAAACCTGCTGCTCGTCCTCGTAAAAAAGTTAAAAAGACAGTGGTTGATGGCATCGCCCACATCCATGCATCTTTTAACAACACAATCGTGACCATCACCGACCGTCAAGGCAACGCTCTTTCCTGGGCTACCTCCGGTGGTTCGGGTTTCCGCGGTTCCCGCAAGTCCACCCCGTTTGCTGCTCAAGTAGCTGCTGAACGTGCTGGTCAAGCTGCGCTGGAATACGGCCTGAAAAACCTCGACGTCAACGTCAAAGGTCCAGGTCCAGGTCGTGAATCTGCAGTCCGCGCTTTGAACGGCTGTGGCTACAAGATCGCCAGCATCACCGACGTGACGCCAATCCCGCACAACGGGTGCCGTCCGCCGAAGAAGCGCCGCGTGTAATCCAGGAGATTGTAAAGAATGGCTCGTTACATTGGTCCAAAATGCAAACTCGCTCGTCGCGAAGGCACCGATCTCTTCTTGAAGAGCGGCGTGCGCGCGATCGAATCGAAGTGCAACATTGAAGCAGCACCTGGTATCCACGGCCAACGCCGCGGTCGCCAGTCCGATTACGGCACCCAACTGCGTGAAAAGCAGAAGGTCCGTCGTATCTACGGCGTTCTCGAGCGTCAATTCAGCGGCTACTACAAAGAAGCTGCTGGCAAGAAAGGTGCAACTGGCGAAAACCTGTTGCAACTGCTCGAATGCCGTCTGGACAACGTTGTATACCGTATGGGTTTTGGCTCTACTCGTGCCGAATCCCGTCAGCTGGTATCGCACAAATCCGTAAGCGTTAACGGTCAGACCGTAAACGTGCCGTCGTACCAGGTTCGTGCTGGTGACGTGGTCGCGATTCGCGAGAAAGCAAAGAACCAACTTCGCATTGTCCAAGCTCTCGATCTGTGTGCCCAACGTGGCCGCGTAGAATGGGTAGAAGTAGACACTGAGAAGAAGTCGGGCGTTTTCAAGAACGTTCCAGCTCGCAGTGATCTGTCCGCCGACATCAACGAAAGCCTGATTGTCGAGCTCTACTCCAAGTAAGGGCTAGAAAATAGGTGCATCCATGCAGATTTCGGTAAATGAGTTCCTGACACCCCGCCATATTGATGTGCAGGTTGTCAGTCCAACCCGCGCCAAGATCACTCTCGAGCCTCTCGAGCGTGGTTTTGGCCACACCCTGGGCAACGCGCTGCGCCGCATCCTGTTGTCCTCAATGCCCGGCTGCGCAGTAGTCGAGGCCGAGATTGACGGTGTGCTCCATGAGTACAGCGCCATCGAAGGTGTACAGGAAGACGTAATTGAAATCCTGTTGAACCTTAAAGGTCTGGCTATCAAGCTGCACGGCCGTGACGAAGTTACGCTGACCTTGTCGAAGAAGGGTTCGGGGGTGGTTACCGCTGCCGATATTCAGCTGGATCATGATGTCGAGATCGTTAACCCCGATCACGTAATCGCTAACCTGGCGTCTAACGGCGCCCTGAACATGAAGCTCACCGTAGCTCGTGGTCGTGGTTATGAACCGGCAGACTCGCGTCAGAGCGATGAAGACGAAAGCCGCAGCATCGGTCGCTTGCAGCTTGACTCTTCGTTCAGCCCGGTTCGCCGTATCGCATACGTGGTGGAAAACGCCCGTGTTGAACAGCGTACTAACCTGGACAAGCTGGTTATTGATCTGGAAACCAACGGTACTCTGGATCCTGAAGAGGCAATTCGCCGCGCTGCAACCATTCTGCAACAGCAGTTGGCTGCGTTCGTCGACCTCAAAGGTGACAGTGAGCCAGTGGTTGTCGAGCAGGAAGACGAGATCGATCCGATCCTGCTTCGCCCGGTTGACGATCTGGAACTGACTGTACGTTCGGCTAACTGCCTTAAGGCGGAAAACATCTACTACATCGGTGACCTGATTCAGCGTACCGAAGTAGAGCTGTTGAAGACTCCGAACCTTGGCAAGAAATCCTTGACTGAAATCAAGGACGTTCTGGCCTCCCGCGGTCTGTCCCTCGGCATGCGCCTCGACAACTGGCCGCCTGCAAGTCTTAAGAAGGACGACAAGGCGACTGCCTGATCGTCGTAATCACCGAACGTTGTGTTTGGTAAGGAATGAACCATGCGTCATCGTAAAAGTGGTCGTCACCTGAGCCGCACTAGCTCGCACCGCAAGGCCATGTTTCAAAACATGGCAGTGTCGCTGTTCGAGCACGAGCTGATCAAAACTACACTGCCGAAAGCTAAAGAACTGCGTCGCGTTGCTGAGCCGCTGATCACTTTGGCCAAGACAGACAGCCTTGCTAACCGCCGTCTGGCTTTCGACCGTACTCGTTCGAAAGCTATCGTTGGTAAGCTCTTCAACGACCTGGGCAAGCGTTACGCTACCCGTGAGGGTGGCTACCTGCGCATCCTCAAGTGCGGTTTCCGCACTGGCGACAACGCGCCTATGGCGTACGTCGAGTTGGTTGATCGTCCTGCCGGTGGTGAAGCTGTATCCGCTGAGTAAGACGTCAGTCTGAAACGAAGAACCGGGCCTAGTGCCCGGTTTTTTGTGCGCGTTCGAAAAGCCTAGGCGATAAAGCCTCATTAGTATTTATCTATCGATTCTCACAATTTAATGAATTTGATGGTGTCATGTTGATGGTCAATACTCCCTCTCAGCCGATTAGCCGGCAGTAGGAAAGACTGACAGAGGAAGACATCGCATGAGCCAAAATAAAACACTTACCACCGCCAGTGGCGCTCCTGTCGCTGATAACCAGAATTCCCGCTCCGCCGGCCCTCGTGGCCCGCTGCTGCTCGACGACTTTCACCTGATCGAGAAGCTTGCCCACTTCAACCGTGAAAACATCCCTGAGCGCCGTGTACACGCCAAAGGTTCGGGTGCTTACGGTACGTTCACCGTAACTCGGGACATCACCGAGTACACCAGCGCCAAACTGTTTGAATCTGTCGGCAAGCAAACTCCAACCTTTCTGAGGTTTTCCACCGTGGGCGGCGAGCGCGGATCAGCTGATACCGAGCGTGACCCACGTGGTTTCGCCCTGAAGTTCTACACCGAAGAAGGTAACTGGGACATCGTCGGTAACAACACACCAGTGTTCTTCATTCGCGACCCTCTGAAATTCCCGGACTTTATTCACACCCAAAAACGTCTGCCGCAAAGCAATCTGAAAAGCGCGCAAATGATGTGGGACTTCTGGTCACACTCACCTGAGGCGTTGCACCAGGTCACCATTCTGTTCTCGGACCGTGGCATCCCCGATGGCTACCGTCACATGCACGGCTTCGGCAGCCACACTTACAGCCTGATCAACGCCAGTGGCGAGCGTCACTGGGTGAAGTGGCACTACAAGACCAAGCAAGGGATCAAAAACCTCGCACCGACAGAAGCGGCGCGCCTGGCCGGTACCGATCCGGATTACGCGCAACGTGATCTGTTCGGCGCGATCGAGCGCGGTGATTTTCCGAAATGGCGCGTGTGCATCCAGATCATGACGGAGGCACAGGCCGCGGCGCACTACGAGAACCCGTTTGACGTGACCAAGACCTGGTCGCAGAAAGAGTTTCCGCTGATCGAAGTGGGCGAGCTGGAGCTTAATCGCAACCCGCAGAATTACTTTGCTGAAGTCGAGCAAGCGGCGTTCGGGCCGAGCAACATGGTCCCGGGTGTCGGTTTGTCGCCTGACCGCATGTTGCAAGGTCGAGTGTTCGCTTACGCAGACGCTCACCGCTACCGCATTGGCACCAACCACCAGCAACTGCCGGTGAACGCGCCTCGCAGCCCGGTAAACAGCTATCAGCGCGACGGTTCGATGGCGTTTGGCAGCAATGGCGGTGCGACACCTAACTACGAGCCGAACAGCTACATCGAATCGCCGAAACAAGCGCCTCGCTATGCAGAGCCAGCGCTGGCGCTGAGTGGTGCAGCTGATCGTTACGATCATCGCGAAGATACTGACTACTACAGCCACGCGGGTGCGCTGTTCCGTCTGATGAGCGATGCGCAGAAAACCCTGCTGATCAACAACATTGCCGGCGCCATGGCAGGGGTTTCCAGCGATGTGATTGATCGTCAATTGCAGCATTTTTTCAGGGCCGACTCGGCGTACGGAGAAGCAATCGCAACGGCGTTGGGCGTACAGCTTAACGAAGTCTAAACGAGAAGCAGAACCGCCCTCATTTGGGCGGTTTTTGCGTTATTTAAACCACTTTTCTCAGAATATCTTCGCTTTTATCGCGCAAGCAGAGTGACCAAACAGTCTGCTTGGTTCAAACTACAGACTTTCAAGCAGGGAGATGTAGGGCGATGCAAGGCCACCCAGACGTAATCGATTACCTCAACACGTTGCTGACCGGCGAACTGGCGGCGCGTGATCAGTATTTCATCCATTCGCGGATGTACGAGGACTGGGGTTTCACCGAGCTCTACGAACGTATCAACCACGAGATGGAAGAAGAGGCGCAGCACGCTGACGCCCTGATGCGCCGGATCCTCATGCTCGAAGGCACGCCGCGCATGCGTCCGGACGACCTGGATGTCGGCACCACAGTGCCTGACATGCTCGCCGCGGACCTGCGCCTGGAATACAAAGTCCGCGCCGCACTCTGTAAGGGCATCGAGCTCTGCGAGCTGCACAAGGACTACGTCAGCCGCGAGATGCTGCGTATTCAGCTGAACGACACCGAAGAAGATCACACCTACTGGCTCGAGAAGCAGCTGGGTCTGATCAAGCTGATCGGTCTGGAGAATTACCTGCAATCGCAGTTCTGATTCCGCCGGCTACAAAAAAGCCCCTGTCACCGATGTGGTGACAGGGGCTTTTTCGTGGGCCCGATTCAGGCCTTGTCGCGAGCCAGCAGCGGCTTGAGGTAGAAACCGGTGTGAGACTGCTTCATCTCCGACACTTCTTCCGGCGTACCGACAGCAATGATCTGGCCGCCCTTGGAACCGCCTTCCGGCCCCAGGTCCACCAACCAGTCGGCAGTCTTGATAACGTCCAGGTTGTGCTCGATCACCACCACGGTGTTGCCGTGGTCGCGCAATCGATGCAGTACGTCGAGCAGTTGCTGGATATCCGCGAAGTGCAGGCCAGTGGTCGGCTCATCAAGGATATACAGCGTCTTGCCGGTATCGCGCTTGGACAGTTCGCGGGACAGCTTCACCCGCTGGGCTTCACCACCCGACAGCGTGGTCGCTGACTGCCCGAGCTTAATGTACGAAAGGCCGACATCCATCAACGTCTGAAGCTTGCGCGCCAGGGCCGGAACCGCGTCGAAGAACACTCGCGCTTCCTCGATCGTCATCTCGAGGGTTTCGTGGATGTTCTTGCCCTTGTACTTGATCTCCAGAGTCTCGCGGTTGTAGCGCTTGCTCTTGCAGACGTCGCATGGGACATAGATGTCCGGCAGGAAGTGCATTTCCACCTTGATCAGGCCATCGCCCTGACAAGCTTCGCAACGTCCGCCCTTCACGTTGAAGGAGAAGCGCCCAGGACCATAACCGCGGGAGCGGGACTCCGGCACACCGGCGAACAGTTCGCGAATCGGTGTGAACAGCCCGGTGTAGGTCGCCGGGTTGGAGCGTGGCGTTCGACCGATCGGGCTCTGGTCGATGTCGACAACCTTATCCAGATGCTCCAGACCTTTAATGCTGTCGTGAGCAGCCGCTTCAAGCGTCGTTGCACCGTTGAGTGCCGTGGCGCTCAAAGGAAACAGCGTGTTGTTGATCAGCGTCGATTTGCCCGAGCCGGACACGCCGGTGACGCAAGTCAGCAGACCAATTGGAATGTCCAGATCGACATTGCGCAAGTTGTTGCCGCGAGCGCCCTTGAGGGAAAGCGACAACTTCTTGTTACGGGGCGTTCGTTTGGCCGGAACGGCAATCTTCACCCGCCCAGACAGATATTTGCCGGTCAGCGAATCGGGATGAGCCATAACCTCGGCCGGCGTACCTTCGGCGACGATATGCCCGCCGTGTACACCTGCGCCCGGACCGATGTCCACGACGTAGTCGGCCAGACGAATCGCATCTTCATCGTGCTCGACCACGATCACCGTGTTGCCGATGTCCCGCAGGTGCTTGAGGGTGCCGAGCAGCCGATCGTTGTCCCGCTGGTGCAAACCAATCGACGGTTCGTCGAGAATGTACAGAACGCCAACCAGGCCTGCGCCGATCTGGCTGGCCAGACGGATACGCTGCGCTTCACCACCGGACAACGTGTCCGCACTGCGATCCAGTGACAAATAGTCCAGGCCAACGTTGACCAGGAACTGCAGTCGCTCGCGAATCTCTTTGAGAATCTTGTCGGCAATTTCACCGCGACGGCCAGTAAGTTTCAGAACACCGAAGTACTCACAGGCATCGCCAATCGGCAGATTGGTCACCGCCGGCAGCGTCTTCTCGCCAACCCACACATGCCGGGCTTCACGACGCAGGCGAGTACCACGGCAATCCGGGCAAGGTTGTGTGCTGAGGAACTTGGTCAGCTCTTCACGCACCGAAGCCGACTCGGTTTCGCGGTAGCGACGTTCCAGATTCGGCACGATGCCTTCGAACGGGTGCGAGCGTTTGACGATGTCGCCACGGTCGTTCAGGTACTTGAAGTCGACGTTCTGCGACCCGCTGCCGTGCAAGATGAACTTCTGCTGATCGACCGGCAGATCGTTGAACGGTACTTCAAGGCTGAACTTGTAGTGTGAAGCCAACGACCCGAGCATCTGGAAGTAATAGACGTTGCGCCGGTCCCAGCCACGAATCGCGCCCTCGGCCAGCGTCAGTTCACCATTCACCAATCGCTTGATGTCGAAGAACTGCTTAACACCCAGGCCATCACACGTCGGGCAAGCGCCGGCCGGGTTGTTGAAGGAGAACAGCTTGGGTTCCAGCTCGCTGATGGCATGGCCGCAAATCGGGCAGGCGAAGCGCGCGGAGAAGATGATTTCTTCGCCGGGCTCGTCGTCCATCGGCGCGACCAGGGCGATGCCGTCCGCGAGCTTCAAAGCAGTCTCGAACGACTCGGCCAGGCGCTGTTGCAGGTCGGCGCGCACCTTGAAGCGGTCGACCACCACATCGATCGAGTGCTTCTTCTGCTTATCCAGCTTCGGCAATTCGTCCAGTTCACAGAGCCTGCCGTTGACCCTGGCTCGCACAAAGCCTTGGGCGCGCAGTTCTTCGAAGACAGAAAGGTGTTCGCCTTTACGCTCGCGGATCACCGGCGCTAACAGCATAAGCTTGCTGCCCTCCGGTTGGGCGAGGACCAGGTCGACCATTTGGCTGACGGTCTGGGCTTCCAGCGGAATGTCGTGATCCGGGCAGCGCGGAATACCCACGCGAGCGTAAAGCAGGCGCAGATAGTCGTAGATTTCGGTGATGGTGCCGACCGTTGAGCGCGGGTTGTGCGAGGTCGACTTCTGTTCGATGGAAATGGCTGGCGACAATCCTTCTATGGTGTCGACGTCAGGTTTTTCCATCATCGACAAAAATTGCCGGGCGTACGCCGACAGCGATTCGACGTAGCGGCGCTGGCCTTCGGCATACAGAGTGTCAAACGCCAGGGACGATTTGCCGGATCCGGACAGGCCGGTGATGACGATCAGTTTGTCCCGTGGCAGGGTCAGGTCGATGTTCTTCAGGTTGTGGGTTCGGGCCCCACGAATCAGGATCTTGTCCAAAGTGGCCTCGCTCGGCGGGCGTCGAAAACGTAGGAGTATACGGCCAAATACTGGATGGATGCACACTATCGAATGAGCGGGTTGCAGCCTTACATGAAGACTCTGTCAGCAGAGCGCGTCAAAGCGTCGCGATATACCCCGTCAATCGATGGGACTGGTAGAATCGCCGCCGGTTCACATGAGGTTTTTCCATGCACGATCCCCACAGCGAACGCATGAGTGGCAGTGAGACCCGCGCAGCAAGCGGTCTGGCCCTGGTGTTCGCCTTCCGTATGCTTGGCATGTTCATGGTGTTGCCGGTACTGGCGACCTATGGGATGGATCTGGCAGGAGCGACCCCGGCCCTCATCGGGCTGGCGATTGGCGCTTACGGCCTGACCCAGGCGATTTTCCAGATTCCTTTCGGTTTCATATCCGACCGCATCGGCCGCCGTCCGGTGATCTATCTCGGATTGATCATTTTCGCCCTGGGAAGCGTGCTGGCAGCCAATGCCGATTCGATCTGGGGCGTGATCGCCGGACGAATCCTGCAAGGCGGCGGGGCGATTTCCGCGGCGGTGATGGCGTTGCTGTCAGACCTGACCCGCGAACAGCATCGGACCAAAGCCATGGCCATGATCGGCATGACGATCGGTCTGTCGTTCGCTGTCGCGATGGTTGTAGGGCCGTTGCTGACTCGCGCCTTCGGTCTGTCCGGGTTGTTCCTCGCCACGGGCGGCATGGCGCTGTTTGGCATCGTGATTGTGATGTTCATGGTGCCGCGAGCCAACGGCCCGTTGCAGCATCGCGAATCCGGCGTCGCGCGCCAGGCGCTGATACCGACGCTCAAGCACCCGGACCTGCTGCGTCTGGACCTGGGCATTTTTGTGTTGCACGCGATGTTGATGTCTAGCTTCGTTGCATTGCCTTTGGCGCTGGTCGAAAAAGCCGGGCTGCCCAAAGAACAGCACTGGTGGGTCTACCTCACTGCGCTGCTGATCTCCTTCTTCGCCATGATCCCGTTCATTATCTACGGCGAGAAGAAACGCAAAATGAAACGAGTTTTACTCGGCGCCGTCGCGACGCTGATGCTCACTGAGCTATTCTTCTGGCAGTTCGGCGATAGCTTGCGGGCTCTGGTGATCGGGACGGTGGTGTTCTTTACCGCGTTCAACTTGCTGGAAGCTTCCTTGCCATCGCTGATCAGCAAGGTGTCACCGGCAGGCGGCAAGGGTACGGCGATGGGGGTTTATTCCACCAGCCAGTTCCTCGGTTCGGCACTGGGCGGCATCCTTGGCGGCTGGTTGTTCCAGCATGGCGGTCTGTCGGTTGTGTTCCTTGGATGCGCCGGTCTGGCTGCCCTCTGGCTGGCCTTTGCTGTTACCATGCGCGAACCTCCCTACGTGACGAGCCTGCGCTTGCCGTTGTCGCCCGAGGCGATCCGCGAAGCGGGTCTGGTCGAGCGCCTGAAGGCCGTCGTAGGGGTAACAGATGCAGTGATCGTCGAAGATGAAGCGGCGATTTACATCAAATTGGACACAGAACTATTGGATCGCACCACCCTTGAGCGCCTGGTGAACAACCCGGCCGGGGCAGCGTGCGTAGCCTAGGAGAACGTTATGGCCCGTGGGGTTAACAAAGTCATATTGGTCGGCACTTGCGGCCAGGATCCCGAAGTTCGCTACTTGCCTAACGGTAACGCCGTGACCAACCTGAGTCTGGCGACCAGCGAACAGTGGACCGACAAGCAAACTGGTCAGAAGGTCGAGAAGACCGAATGGCACCGTGTGTCGATGTTCGGCAAAGTTGCAGAGATCGCCGGCGAGTACCTGCGTAAAGGTTCGCAGGTCTACATCGAAGGCAAGCTGCAGACCCGCGAGTGGGAAAAAGACGGTATCAAGCGTTACACCACTGAAATCGTGGTCGACATGCAAGGCACCATGCAGCTGCTGGGCGGCCGTCCACAGCAGGGCGACCAACAAGGCGGGGGCAATAACTACCAGCAGTCCGCCCCGGCCCCTCGCCAACAGGCTCCGCGTCCGCAGCAATCGGCAGCACCGCAACAGTCGCGCCCAGCTCCACAGCAGCAGGCCGCTCCTCAGCCGGCTCCGGATTTCGACAGCTTTGATGACGATATCCCGTTCTGATCCGCAGCTTTTTCAGAACCGTAAACAAAAAAAGCGAAGCCATCTGGCTTCGCTTTTTTGTTGGCGCTGTTTAACGGGATAAAGCGCTCACATTGGCCCGTGCCGAGTGCAGTTTCTTGTAGCTGTCGATCAACCGCAGGTGCCGGTCGAGGCCCTCCAGTTTCATGCTGGTCGGCGTCAAACCATGAAAGCGCACGCTGCCATCGACCGAGCCGATCACTGCATCCATTCGTTCGTTGCCAAACATCCGGCGGAAATTGGCCTCGTAGTCTTCCAGTTCCAGGTCTTCGTCCAGCTTCATCTCCAGCACCGCGTTGACGGCTTGGTAGAACAAGCCGCGCTCAACCGTGTTGTCGTTGTACTGCAGGAACATCTCCACTGCCTCTTTCGCCTCTTCAAATTGCTGCAAGGCGAGATAAATCAGCAGCTTCAACTCCAGGATCGTCAGCTGACCCCAGGCCGTATTGTCGTCAAATTCGATGCCGATCAGGGAGGTGATGTCGGTGTAGTCATCCAGCTCACTTTCCACCAGGCGCTCAACCAGCGCTTGCAGTTCGTCGTCGTCGAGGCGATGCAGGTTCAGGATATCGGCGCGGAAGAACAGCGCTTTGTTGGTGTTATCCCAGATCAGGTCGTCCACGGGATAGATTTCCGAATAGTCCGGCACCAGGATGCGGCATGCCGTCGCGCCGATATGCTCGTAGACCGCCATGTACACTTCCTTGCCCATGCCTTCGAGAATGCCGAACAAGGTCGCGGCTTCTTCGGCATTCGAGTTTTCACCCTGGCCGGAGAAGTCCCACTCCACGAATTCGTAATCGGACTTGGAGCTGAAGAAGCGCCACGACACCACGCCGCTGGAGTCGATGAAGTGCTCGACGAAGTTATTTGGCTCGGTCACCGCATGGCCTTCAAACGTCGGCTGGGGCAAGTCGTTGAGGCCTTCGAAGCTGCGGCCCTGGAGCAATTCGGTCAGGCTGCGCTCCAGCGCCACTTCCAGGCTCGGGTGCGCGCCGAAAGAGGCGAACACACCGCCGGTACGCGGGTTCATCAACGTGACGCACATCACCGGGAATTCACCGCCCAGGGATGCATCCTTCACCAATACGGGGAACCCTTGCTCTTCCAGCGCCTGAATACCGGCCAGAATCCCGGGGTACTTCGCCAGCACATCGGCGGGCACATCCGGCAGTGCAAATTCACCTTCGATGATTTCGCGTTTTACCGCACGCTCGAAGATCTCCGACAGGCACTGCACCTGGGCTTCGGCCAGCGTGTTGCCGGCACTCATGCCGTTGCTCAGGAACAGGTTTTCAATCAGGTTGGATGGGAAATACACCACTTCGCCGTCCGACTGGCGCACGTATGGCAGCGAGCAGATGCCGCGCTCTTCATTGCCCGAGTTGGTGTCGATCAGGTGGGAACCACGCAACTCGCCGTCGCGGTTGTAAATCTTCAGGCAGTGGGCGTCGAGTATTTCGGCCGGCAGTTCATCTTTACGGCCAGGCTTGAACCAGCGTTCGTCCGGGTAATGCACAAACGGCGCGTTGGCGACGTCTTCGCCCCAGAACTGGTCGTTGTAGAAGAAGTTGCAGTTGAGTCGCTCGATAAACTCGCCCAGCGCCGACGCTAACGCGCCTTCTTTGGTCGCACCCTTGCCATTGGTGAAGCACATCGGCGAGTGCGCGTCGCGGATGTGCAGCGACCACACATTGGGAACGATATTGCGCCACGAAGCGATTTCAATCTTCATGCCCAGGTCAGCCAGAATGGCTGACATATTGGCGATGGTCTGCTCCAGCGGCAGGTCTTTGCCCGCGATATAGGTGCCAGCCGCTGAACTGGAAGCAGGCATCAACAACGCCTGGGCGTCGGCGTCGAGGTTTTCCACTTCTTCGATCACAAACTCAGGCCCGGCTTGCACCACTTTTTTCACGGTGCAGCGATCGATGGAGCGCAGGATGCCCTGGCGGTCCTTGTCGGAGATGTCCGCCGGTAGCTCGACCTGGATCTTGAAAATCTGGTTGTAACGGTTTTCCGGGTCAACAATATTGTTCTGCGACAGGCGGATGTTATCGGTGGGGATATTGCGCGTGCTGCAATACAACTTCACAAAGTAGGCGGCACACAACGCCGACGACGCCAGGAAGTAGTCGAACGGACCCGGTGCCGAGCCATCGCCTTTGTAGCGGATAGGTTGATCGGCCACCACCGTGAAGTCATCGAACTTGGCTTCAAGCCGAAGGTTGTCGAGAAAGTTGACCTTGATTTCCATGGGGGATTACCAGAATAACGGCTAGACGATTTGGCGGCCATTATCCGGCATTTCAGCCATAAGTCTTGCGGGCGTCTGTCGATATGTCCACACCGGGCCTTTTTAGTGGGCGATGGAGGGGTCAGTCGAGTATCAGATGCGGCAAGAACCGGCTCGAATCCTTGGTGATCAAGCTGTTGTCCTCACGCACGCCGATCCCCGCCGCTTGATCGCCGATGACCCAGGAACCAATCAAAGTAAAGCTGTCGCCGAACTGCGGCAGCGGCGCGAATTCCTGAAGGATAAACGGCGCATCGGTGTAGGGGCCGTCCTCTTTCACGATCAGACCGTCAGCGGTTTGCAGCTCGATATTGGCCCCTTCCCGCGAGAAGAACGGCTTGCGCACCCAGCCTTTCGGCACGGCTTTGCCCGGATCGGTATCCAGGTGTGCCGCAAGCAAATTCGGATGACCTTTGTTGAACTCCCACAACAGCGGCAGGATGCCTTTGTTGGAGATGATGGATTTCCAGGCCGGTTCGAAAAACTGCGTATCACTCTGCGCAATCGCTGCACCAAACGGCTCGTGGAAGATGAACTCCCAGGCATGCAGCTTGAACAGGTGGGGAATCCAGCGATCTTCAAGGTCGACGAAGCGTCCGTCACTGGTGAGGCCGATGTCTTCGAGATCAATGTGCCGTGATTCGATACCAACCTTTTCCGCGATCAGGCGCAGATAGTCAGTGGTGCCTTTGTCTTCGACCGAGTCTTTCATCGAGGCGAAATAGAACGGCTGCTTGAGCTGCAGTTGAGCAAAGGCCTGATGCAGTTTGGTGTCGATGCTGTTGAACTGGTCGGCATGCTTGGGCAGCAAGCCGCGCTCGATGCATTGCTCCAGCCAGCCCCACTGAAACGCCGCGGCCTCATACAGGCTGGTCGGCGTGTCGTAGTTGAGTTCCAGCAACTTGGCGGGCCCGGTGCCGTTGTAGGAGAAGTCCATGCGCCCGTACAGGTGCGGGTGACCTTCGAGCCATGACGTGCGAATCATGTCGAAGAAAGGCGCGGGGATGCTCAGGCGTTCCAGCAGCTCTTCGCTCTGAACCACACGGGCCACCAGGTCCATGCACATCTCATGAATCTCGGTGGTCGGGTCTTCGAGATCGTTCTCGATCTGTTTGAGCGTGAACTGGTAATAGGCGCTCTCGTCCCAATAGGGTTCGTCGTCGATGGTATGGAACAGAAAGCCGAGATTCTCGGCCGTCTGTTTCCAGTCAGGACGCTCTGTGCAATGGATTTTCTTCATGGTCCGGTTTCCTTAACTGCTCGAACCGCCGCCGCCGCCCCAGCCGCTGCGTGCGCTGGCCTTGCTGCCGAAGCCGCCACGGGAGGTGGACGAGGCAGCGGAAACCGGCTTGCTGGTGGAAGAACGGACCGAGTCGGCGTAGTTGCTGCTGCCGTACCTCGCCTGATTGGACTTGGTAAACGTCGAGCCCTTTGAAATCCGCTGGTTGAGCGTTGATGAACCGTAATTTCCGCGATCATCGCGATAACGGTAAACCGGCTCGGAGTAGTAGCTGTTGCGGTTGCTGCTCAGCATGTTGCCGATCAGCAGGCCGGTCAAAAGGCTGCTGGTGGAGAAACCCGAGCCCCCACTGTTCGCCGCTTCCGAGGCAGGTAACTGCGCCTTGGCCGCGTCCACCTGGGATTGCGTCACCTGGCCATCGGCGGTCAGTTCGAAACCGCCCAGCTTGGGGATGAACTTGCCGGCGGAATCCTGCTGGCACCAGTCGGCGACAAAGTCGGCATCGCAATCGGCCTGGTTGTCGTAAACCGGCGCAATGCGGCGATGCTCGGCCATGGCCGTCATGTAGGCGTCCGAGCAGACGTCCACCGGAAGCTTTTCATCGGCACACTGCTGAACGGACTGGAAGTTGTACTTCTTCTGCACCGCGTAGGTTTTTTCCGTCGGCCCGCAGCCTGATATCGCCATGGCGACCGACGCTGCCAGCGAAAGCTGAACGTACTTGCTTCGTTTCATCGGGATCTCCGGGCGCAATCAGTTCTGGGAAGGGGTCATGCACGCGGCGTTCAACATGCCGACGCTGATGGCCACGGCTGCCACGTAGATGCCGGCAGCGATTTCACCTTTTTTGATGCGCTCAGAGGTGCCTTTGAGCACCAGGCTGGTCACCAGAAACGCCAGCAGTTGAACGAGGGCCGCGATCACTGCCCAGACGACGAAGTCGAGGATGCTGATCGAGTAGGCAATCACATTGCTGGCCGGAATAGCGAAACCGATGATGGCGCCCCCCAAAGCGATTGCGGCCGCCACGTTGCCCGAACGGATCAGTTCGAATTCCTTGTGCGGGGTGATGCGGGTGTAGATGAACTGGAACAGCGCGAACAGCACGGCGGCGCCGAGGATGTACGAAACGAAGCCGAGCACGGCGGCTTTGTTCAGGGAGATGGAGAGCGCTTCGAGCATGGACTTCTTCCTTTTAAATAGTGTTCAGGTCGGTGGTGTACAGCGAAATGCCCAGCGATGTGCTCAAGCTGATGGTGCCTTCGGCGTCTTCTTCGACGGAAAACAACAGGAACTCCCGGCGATCGGTCAGGCCGGTTTCGCGGGCGTACAGCATCGAACGGTGTTCGATGCTGTAGGACTCATCCGGATTTTTCAGCTGTTCGCTCAGCGTCACCAGTTCTGTCTGGCCGTTTTCGGTGCCCCATTCGCGGGTGTATTCGACGCCGTTGTGGGTGTAGGTCGGCAGCCCGATCAGGCTTTGCGGGCCGGCCAGACGACGCAGCTCCGCTTCACTGCTGATGGTGATGTAACTGAGGTAGTTGAACAGGATCACCGACTCGACCTGCCCGGCGATGTCGCCGGTGGTGTGCACCTGCAGCCAGTAGTCTTCGTCGTTCATGTAGTAGCGCGACAGCCAGGTCGACTGCCCTAGATCGACGGTGCCATTGCTCCAGATCTGTTGGGAGCCCGGGATCGTCACCGTGGTGTTGCCGTCGAGCAACAATCTCAGGGAAGTGTCGAACATCACGCCCTTGCCCAATGCCAGGCCCAGCGGACCGGTGGTGGGCAGGGTTTCGCTGGCTGTCCATTTCGATTCGGTATTCGCTTTCGGGGCCTCAAGCCCCATCAAATGTTTAAACCATCCCATTGGAGATTTCCTTGAGGCGAGTGGAGGCGATGTAGAAGAGTTCGCCGCCCTCAACGTGCGTGGTGCTGGGCGGGTTGATCGACGGTTGTCGGGCGCCTTTGGCGCGATAGCCGATAAGGGTGGCGTTGTGGTGCTCTTTCATCTGCGCGTACAGATCGCCGAACGTGGCTTCGAAGGCCTCGGGCAGTTTCATCAGGTATTGGGTGGCGCCTTGGCCGACGCACAGCAGTTCATTGATGACCACTGACGAGCCCGGATCCTGAGAGGCGCGCACCAGCATCTCGATGGCCATGCTTGAGGTGCATTCCAGGCTGGGCGCGTAGGCGCTGGCGAGCGCAGCGACTTCACTGTCATTGAAGTGGGCGACCACATGCCCGACAGGCTTCAGTTGATTGACCGCCAGCACGGTGGCCAGGGTCAGGTCGTCTGAATGGGTTCGCACCAGAACGCGTTCGGCAGCCGGAACGCCGGCGCGCAGTAATAACGCCACAGAGGACAGGCTTTCACCTTTGATGAAGCTCGCTTTGCCCGGCATCGGGTTTTCTTCAAGGGTGCAATCGCAAATGACGATCAGGTTGTCGTTGGAGGTTTCGTCCTGAAGCAACAATTCAATGACCCGTTCGCTGGACGCGCCTTCCCAGCCGATGAGAACCGTATGGCCGACCTTGCCGGTGTAATCGCCTTTGCCCTTCATGCCTTTTCTCCATGCATCGATGACGCTGCTGGTGGTTTTGCCGATGGCTGCCGTCAGCAGCGCAATGCCCCCGAGCATGACCCAGGTTGCCACGAAAATTCGTCCCGCCGATGTCTGTGGCGCGAGATCGCCGTAGCCGACAGTGAGTGTGGTGGTGAGATAGAAGTAGGTAAACGTGGCGGGGGCGGTGAGGTGTTGTTCGCCCAGAAACACCAGCCCCAGCCAGGCGGTGGTCAGGTGTACGCCCAAGGCAATGGCCAGACCTGCCCAGCCGAACCGGTGGAAGAACGTCGCGGCGTACACGCGTAATAAAAGAAAAATCGACATTTCGTCCCTGACTCCGTGGGGGTACCGTTCCTGGCGATGTAATCGCTTCGGCGTCTGAGCGCTCAGGTGCGGTTACCGGGCGGCATTAAACCTGCTGCGGGGCGCAGATAAAAGTACCTTCGCTGCAATAAATCCGGCGAACGCGCCAAAGATATGTCCTTCGAAGGAAACCCCCTGGCGAGGCAGGAAGCCAAAGACCAGCCCGCCATACAACAAGGCGACGACCACGGCGGTGATCAGATTGCCCCAACTGTGCTGGAACCAGGCGCGGGACAGGATGTACGCCCACAGCCCAAACACCCAGCCGCTGGCGCCGATGTGCACGCCGGAAAAGCCGAACAGCCAGACCAGCAAACCGCCCAGAACAATGATGATCGCGCTGACGGCGATAAAGCGGTTGAGCCCGTCAATGATGACCAGCGTGCCGAGGATCAAAAAGGGAATCAGGTTCGCGCTTAGGTGCGCGAAAGACGCGTGAAGGAAAGGCGAAGTGAGGATGCCGGGCAGTCCGTAGAGTGTCCGCGGGACCAGGCCAAATGCCAGAAAGCTATAGCCGGTCACGGCGTTGAGCACTTGTAACGCGACCATGAAAATCGCCACGCCGGCGATTGTCTTGAAACCCTTCAGGGCATCCATCCTTGACCTCGACTCGACAAAAAAGAAGGGCAACCAATTGGCTGAGAAGCAACACAACCCATGTGGGGGCGAGCAAGCTCGCTCCCACAGGTTAAGTGCCAGGCATCAGCGCAGGGCCGGTTACTCGGCCGACTTTTGCTTCAGGCGTTCCAGAATCGCATTGGCGCTGCCTTCGTTCGGCGTGATACCGGCTTCGCGAAGCTTGCGCTCCAGGTCGGTGCCGGTCGAAGCATCGGCCAGTTCGTCCTGGGCTTCCAGTTCAGCGGCGCGTTGCTGCTGCTTGGCCTGCAGGCGGTTCAACGTACCGACGGCGGTTTCCAGCTTGCCGTTGGCGCCGCCACTGGCGATCGAAGCGCTGACCTGGGCTTTTTGTACGCTTTCGCGAGCCTTGGCCATGTCTACTTGCTGACGCAGGCTTTTGATGCGGTTTTCGGCCTTGGTGATGTCTTTACGCATGTTGTCAGCGTAACCGCCGAATTCGGTGGCCTGCTTTTGCTCGACGTCCAGTTCATTGGTCAGGGTCGAAATGGCTTCGGCCACTTCCATTGCCAGATCTTCACGGTTGGCCTGGATCGCGGCCATCGCCTTGGACTCCAGGTCCTTGATCTTGGCGTTGTACTCGCTGACGCGGTCAGCCGACAGTTTATGTTTGGCCATGATGGTGACCAGCTCGCGCTTGGCGTTGGCCAGGGCGCTGTCAGCATCGCGAATTTCCTGGTCGAGGATGCGCAGGGCCTGTTGGTCGACGATCGATTCTCCGACTTCATTGGCACCGCCGCGCAGCGCGGTGAACAATTTGCTCCAGATGGACTGAGTCATTGGATATTTCCTATTCCCGAATAATTAATTGAAGAAACGTTCAAAGGCTTCGCTGGCGCGCTGCACGTTGTCGACGAGGGTTTTGACCTCGGTCACGATGTTGGTCAGGCTGGAGTCGGAGCTCAGCGCGCCGAACATGTTGTAAACGACCTGCCCGTTGGGCATGGACTCGATACCGATCGAGGACAGCGGGAACATTTCCCGGCTGCGCAGTACGGCATCGTTGAAGGCCGGTACGTCCTTGATCGACTCGACGTCCACCAGCACGGTGTCGACGATGATTTGCTCGCCAACGACCGCGATGTAAATCGGCAAGCCACCGAAATCGTTCATTTCCAGCTTGATGCTGGACTCGGAGCCTTGAACGAGAGAAAGAGTGATGTCGTTCGAAACCACTTCGTCCAGGGCCTGAAGGGCGCTAAAGAGGCGATCGATGTTCCAGTTATTACCTGCGCTCATGTAATTCTCCGACATGAATGAGCCAGCCAGAATCGGTTGGCGTAGCTGTTTCTCCATCTGCTTGAGCAGGCTTCGGTTTTCGGGAAGCACCCAAGTCTCGTGTTTCACATAACCGGCGGCACCCAGGCCCGCGCGCATCTGCTTCATGTAAAAGCTCGATGGTTTTTTCGCGGATGGTTTCAAGCGCTCTCCCTTGCGGCTCGCTGAATCGGTGACAGATCCGGAAGACGGATCTGGTGGAGAGCTGCTGTTCATGGTGCTGACCTCGCTTTGAAAAACTCACGCGTGAGAAACACTATAGGCATTTTTTACTGTCCTCAATAGCTCACGCGTGAGATTTTTTGACGGGCGGGCAGGCGCCATAAGTAAGAAGGCCAGTAACGTGCGAACGCTACTGGCCTTTCGGTTTACGGGACGTCGAATTGTGAGGCTCGACAAAAAATCTTTTAGTGAGTGGCTGCCAGGAAGTCGTTGGTGGACACCACGCTGGCATAGGCGAAGCCCAGGGCCGACATAAAGGCGGCGTGAACGTGGGCGGCGGGCACCGTGACGCCGTTGAATTCCAGGTCGCGAGAGGCGCAGGCGTCGTGAATCACGGTGACGCTGTAGCCAAAGTCCGCGGCGGCGCGGGTGATGCCATCGACACACATGTGGCTCATGCTGCCGACGACCACCAGTTCCTTGATGCCTTGTTCGTCGAGGATCGATTTCAGTTGTGTTTCACGGAACGAGTTGACGAAATGCTTGAGCACCACAGGCTCATCGGCGCGATTCAGGACTTTGGGGTGCAGCTTCGCGCCCTCGGAGCCCGGCGTGAAGAAGGGCGCTTCGTCGGAGGTGAATTCGTGGCGGATGTGCACCACCGAATCACCCGCATCGCGGAAGGCTTTGATCAACCATACGGCGTTGTCCGCGGCGGCGTCGGCGCCGACCAGCGGCCACTTGCCTTGGGGGAAGTAGTCGTTTTGGATATCGACTACGATGAGTGCTTGCTTGGCCATGAATGTTTCCTCGAAGTGCTTGCTGGGTGTGGAATGAAGTATTGGGTCTGGCAGGCCGTCCGAGGATTGGCCGCACCGACAATAGAAGGGGGAAAACTGACAATGGACGCAGAAAGGCCAATCGCCGAGCTGGGCGTACTGATCTATCCCGGTGCGCAGATGGCGGCGGTGCATGGGTTGACGGACTTGTTCGGGGTGGCGAACCGGATTGCCGCCGAGCATCAGGCGGCGCAGTTGCCGTTGCTGCGGGTCAGCCATTGGCAGGTTGATGGGGATCAGACGCCCGGGCGGGTCTATGACAGTCATCCCGCGGCGGACGGCGCGTTGGTGGCGGTGTTGATCCCGCCGTCGATTGCCGGTTTTTCCGAAGGCCAGGCACCGCAGGGGCTGATTCGCTGGTTGCGACAGCAACACGCCAATGGCGCGACACTCGGCGGGGTTTGTGTGGGGTCGATTCTGTTGGCCGAAAGTGGCCTGCTCGACGGTCGCAGCGCCACCACTCACTGGACCTCGGCCAAAGCCTTCGCCGAGCGTTACCCGGCGATCAACCTCAAGGCCGACACCCCCATCGTTGACGACGGCGACCTGATCACCACCGCCGGGCTGATGGCCTGGTCCGAACTGGGCTTGCGCCTGGTCAACCGCCTGCTGGGGCCGAGCATCGCCACCAGCACCGCGCGGTTTTTGGTGGTGGAACACAGTGACAGCGCAAGTGAATGCGGCAGCAATTTTTCACCCATTCTCAGCCATGGAGATGCTTCGATTCTCAAGGTCCAGCATTGGCTGCAGAGCACCGGAGCGACCGATGTGTCGCTGGCAACGATGGCCGAGCGGGCAGGGCTGGAAGAGCGCACGTTCCTGCGTCGATTTCGTGCGGCAACCGGACTCAAACCCACTGAGTACTGCCAGCACCTGCGGGTCGGCAAGGCCCGGGAAATGCTGGAGTTCACCAACGGCACCATCGATCACATTGCCTGGACGGTGGGTTATCAGGATCCGAGTGCCTTTCGGGTGACCTTCAAGAAGATTACCGGGTTGGCGCCGAGTGATTACCGGACACGGTTTGGGGTGGGTGCGAGTCAGGGATGAGCGTCAGTCGTGCAAAATGCCAGAGTTGAAACCCTTGTCGTGCAGAATCAAGCAGGCACGGTGCTATCACGTTTTTCGCAACTGGCTGATTTGAAGAACGTTTGTCTTTGGTCTCCCTTGGCCTGATCTCTGCACCCCTTCAACTACATTCATCAAGCGCAGACTGAAGGGGGACGCATGACCCCAGCAAGCCGCAAGAAATTGGTGGTCGCCCACTCTGTGCGCCCCGAGGCTCCGTTGCACGAAGTGGAAACCAATCGTGCGCTGGCCCGTTGGCTGGCGCAGATACTGGGGCTTAAATTCGGCGGCAGTTACGACCCGGAGCTGCACAACGGTCGAGACCTTTATCTGTTGCCGACCCAGACGCTTGTTGGCGTCGCTGCCGCCCGGCAATTGGGCGTCAAGGGACCGGAGGATTTGTGGGGCGGTTATGTCGAGCATGATTTCATCTGCACCAAAGCCATCAGTCACGGGTTGCGCAACAAAAATGCTCACGCTCCGGAAGGCTGGTCACCGTTGTTTTCCGAACGTGTGCGCAGCGTGGTGCTCGACGGCCTCAGTGTTTTTTCCATGGACGATGCGCGGCCCGCGGCAGAACACCTGCTCTACACCGGTCCTATCCGCATCAAACCTATTCATGCCTGTGCCGGCCGTGGCCAGGAAGTGATCAAAAACCTCGACCAGTTCGATGCCATCCTCGCCAGACCCGATGCCAATGCGCTGTTCACCGAAGGCGTGGTGCTGGAGCAGGACCTGGACCAAGTGATCACCCACAGCGTCGGTCAGAGCTTTATCGGCGACCAGGTGCTGAGTTATTGCGGTGATCAATACTTGACCGAAGACGGTCAGGGCGAGCAGGTTTATGGAGGGTCGAACCTGCTGGTGGTGCGGGGTGACTACGACGATCTGCTCGCGCTGGAACTGCCGGACGATGTGCGGCTGGCGATCCGTCAGGCGCAAGTGTTTGACAGGGCCGCGGATGAGGCTTATCCCGGTTTCTACGCCTCGCGGCGCAACTACGACATCGCCCAAGGTGTGGACAGTAACGGCAAACAGCGCAGCGGCGTGCTCGAGCAGTCCTGGCGGATGGGTGGTGCCAGCAGCGCCGAAGTCGCCGCCTTGCAAAGCTTCGTCAACGACCCCGGGATGCGTGCGATTCGCGTGTCTTCGGTCGAGACCTACATCGACCAGCCGCTGCCGGCGGACGCCATCGAGGTGTATCGCGGGCCAGCGCAAAGCAGTGACTTTCTTCTCAAGTACGTAACGGTTAAATCCTATGACGGCTAGAAGCGAAACCATTCAAATCGACATCGACAATGAGCAGATGATTGGGACCTTTCTCAGTCCCAAATCGAAAGTGCCCGGCGTGCTCTTTGTGCACGGTTGGGGCGGCAGTCAGGAGCGGGACCTGGAGCGGGCGAAAGGCATCGCCGGTTTGGGTTGCGTTTGCCTGACGTTCGACTTGCGCGGACATACCGGCGGGGCCGGTATTGCGCTGAGTCGAGTGACGCGGGAAGACAACCTGCGCGATCTACTGGCGGCGTATGACCGGTTGCTCGCGCACCCGGCGCTCGATACATCGGCGATTGCCGTGGTCGGCACCAGTTATGGCGGTTACCTGGCCTCGATCCTGACGTCATTGCGCCCGGTGCGCTGGCTGGCGCTGCGGGCGCCGGCGCTGTATCGCGATGATCAATGGCACACGCCCAAACGCGACCTGGACAAGCTCGATTTACGTGATTACCGCAGCACGTTAGTCCGCGCCGACAGCAATCGGGCACTGCATGCCTGTTCGCAATTTACGGGGGATGTGCTGCTGGTCGAATCGGAGACCGACGACCATGTGCCCCACGCCACCATCATGAGTTACCGCGCGGCCTGTCAGCAGACGCATTCGCTGACCCACCGGATTATCGACGGCGCCGATCACGCCTTGAGCGAACCTGTTTCACAACAGGCGTACACCTCGATCCTGGTGGGCTGGATCACCGAGATGGTGGTGGGTGAGCGGTTGAGCATTATCCAATCAACCTGAGACCTGTGGTGTTCTTGCGATCAATCGCGAGCAAACACCAGATCACTTGGGCTTTTTCGCGATCCGCAACGACTTGGCCTTGGCTTCCACGATCAGGTACATCACCAGGGTAATCAGTAGCGGCAGAATGAAATAGATCGCCCGATAGGCCAGCAATCCGGCCACCAGGCTGCCTCGGGACGCTTCATGTTGCAGCAGCGCCACGAACACCGCTTCCAGCACGCCGAGCCCGGCGGGGATGTGCGTGATGACTCCGGCAATTGCGCTGATCAGCAACACCCCAAGCACCAGCGGGTAATCGAGCTTGCTCGGCAGCAAGGTGAAAATCACCGCCGCCATCAGCGACCAATTCAGCGCCCCGAGGGCCAGTTGCAGCACCGCCATGCGCAGGGACGGCAGGTTGATTTCTACCCCGCGTATCGTCCACTCCCGCCGCTTGGAAAACTGACACGCTGCCAGGTACCCCGCGCTCACCAGCAGCAACAACACGCCCACACCTTGCAAGGCGCCGCTGCTCAGCTTCCAGCCTGGCGGCATTCGCACCAGTCCGCTGCTGAACACCGCACCGGCAATCACCATGTAACCGAACCAGTTGGTCGCCAGGCTCAACCCGAGAATTTTCGCGATGTTGCCCTTGCTCACCCCGAGTCGCGAATACAGCCGATAACGCATGGCAATACCGCCAACCCAAGCGCTCAGGTTGAGGTTGAAGGCATAGCTGATAATCCCCACCGGCAGGATCTGCTTCCACGTCAGGTCCTGGCGAATGTAGGTACGGCCGATCAGGTCGAAGCAGGCGTAGACCAGAAAACTCACCAAGGTCAGACCGGCCGCGATAATCAGCGTGCGCACCTTGAAATCGGCGAGGTTGGTGAACACTTCATCCCATTCCATGCGCTGGGCAAGCATCGTGAACAGCACGATCAGCGCCAGGAAAAACAGCATTGTCAGCGGCCGTTTCCAGCGGCTCCAGCGGGATTTGGTCGGGGTGTCGGCGTGGGCCGCCGGTTGCGTATCAGAGTGGCTCATCAGGTGTCACTCCCGGCAGAATGGGTAAAAGGTTTCAGGCGCGGTTTATGCGCCGGCAGCCAACCGGCCCAGGCCGGGAAGTGCCGCAGAAAGTGAAACACCAGAAAGCCGACGGTCATGTGCCAGACCCGCCCGCGCGGGGACTTGTCTGTGGACATGACCTTGCAATGGTTGTTACTCAGGTCTTCGAGGCGCTCGAACAGGTCGCGGTTGAAGGCGCGATCACGGATCAACACATTGGCTTCCAGGTTCAAGGACAGGCTCAACGGGTCGAGGTTGCTCGAACCGACCGTGCTCCAATCCTCATCCACCAGCGCGACTTTGCCGTGCAGCGGACGGTCGCAATATTCGTAAATCTGCACGCCGGATTTGAGCAGGTAGTCATAGGTCATGCGCGCGGCGAGTTTGGCCGCCAGCATATCGGGCTGACCTTGCAGGATCAGTCGCACATCGACGCCACGGCGCGCCGCGTTGCGGATCTCGCGCAGCAGGCGATAACCCGGAAAGAAGTAGGCATTAGCGATCACCACCCGGCGCTGGGCACTGCGCAGCACCTGTCGGTAAACCTCTTCGATGTCAGTCGGATGCTCGCCGTTGTCGCGGTACACCAGGCGAACCTGGCCGTCATGATCGCTGAACGCCAGTTCCGAGCGCCGCTGCCTGCGGCGTTGCCACCAGTATTTGGCGCGAGCCGGGCGACCGCATTGCAGCAAGGCGAAGTGATGGATGTCGGCCACCGCCGGGCCTTGCACTTCAACGGAATAATCCTGCTTGGCCTCAGGGCCGAAGTCAGCCAGATGGTCGGCAGAAAAGTTGATGCCGCCGATGAACGCAATCGTGCCATCGACCACCACGATCTTGCGGTGCAGGCGGCGGAACCAGTTGGTGCGGATGCCCAGATGTTTGGGCGCAGGGTCGAAAATCTGGATGCGCACGCCGGCCTCACTCAGGGCGGTGAGGTATCCCGTGCTCAGTTCACCGCAGCCAAAGCCATCGAGACTGGCGATGATCCGCACGCCGCGTTGAGCGGCGGCGATCAGTACTTCCTGCAGCTCGTTACCGACTTTGTCCTCGAACACAATGAAGGTTTCCAGCAGGATTTCAGTCTTGGCCTGACGCATGGCCTCGAACACCCGAGGGAAATACGCTTCGCCGTTTTCCAGCAGCTCTACGCGGTTGTTGCCTTGCCAGCCATATTCGACGTCGGCCACGCCCGGTTCACGGATCGACGGGGTTGTGGATAAGTGCTCCACATTGGTTTTATCCATCGATGGGCTGCTCATAGCTCGATCTCCACCGATAGCGGTGCATGGTCGGAAAGGTGTGACCAGGGTCGCGCGGCCAGCACTTGGGGCTGGCTGGCCTTGAGGTTGCGCACATAGATGCGGTCAAGGCGCAATGCTGGCAAACGAGCTGGAAAACTGCGCGCCGGTTTGCCGTGGAGTTCGGCGAAAACCTCCCGCAAACCAATGGGTTTGAGCAGCGCGTCGGCACGCTGACGCCAGTCGTTGAAGTCACCTGCAACGATCACCGGGGCATCGCTGGGCAGTTCTTCGAGACGCTGGGCCAGCAACTTGAGTTGTTCGGTCCGGTGGGTTTCGCGAAGACCCAGATGCACACAAATGGCATGCACTTCCCGGCCGTCACCGGGCAGGCGCAGCACGCAATGCAAGATGCCGCGGTTCTCGTGACCGTTGATGGAGACGTCTAGGTTGTCGTGGCGAATGATCTGGAATTTCGACAGCAGCGCATTGCCGTGATCGCCCGCGGGATAGACCGCGTTGCGCCCATAGGCGAACTGCGGCCACAGGGTGTCGGCGAGGAATTCGTATTGCGGTATCGCCGGCCAATTGCTGTAGCGCTGGGGGTGATGCTCGTGGGTGCCGTGGACTTCCTGCAAAAACACCACGTCGGCGGACACGCTGCGCACCGCTTCGCGCAATTCCGGCAGGATGAAACGCCGGTTGAGTGCGGTGAACCCCTTGTGTGTGTTGACCGTCAGCACGGTGAAACGGCGCACGGCGGTGATGATTGATTGCTGTTCGTCGGTGGTGCCGACCGGTTCGGAAATGCTCATGACAGCACTCCTTCGGCGGCCAGTTCACCGGGACGGGTGGCGAGGTCTTTATCCAGATGAAAGCGCTCCAGCAAGCGGCGGGCATCGAAGGGCGCGCGGACTTTGATGTCGTTGTCGAAGTAGCAAAACACCTCACGGGACTTGCGCGCCTTGGGCTTTTGCCGGGGTGCGATCAGCTGGGGGGCGGGTGGTTGCTGGCCGTGGTACCAAGCCTCGATCCGGTCACCCCAGCGTTTCAGCGCTTCGGGGGTGTAACCGCTGGCATAGAGTTCTTCGGCACCGTGCAGGCGCAGGTAAACGAAGTCGCTGGTGAGGTCTTCGCGGTACGGCCATTTGCCGGCGGTGTCGGCGATAACCAGCGCAGCATTGTGGCGTTTGAGCAGGCGGATGAAGGCCGGGTCGACGAAGCTCTCGTTTCTGATTTCTACGGCGTGGCGCAAAGGCTTTTTCCCGTAGGCCTTCATGCTGGCCTGACCGTTCACGTGCGAATCATGCTGGCGGGCGAGGGCGGCGGCCTCTTCGGTGTTGTGGGGCAACTGCTCCAGAAAGGTCTCGAACAACTCGGCATCGAATTTGAAGTTGGGCGGGAATTGCCAGAGGATCGGGCCGAGTTTTTCTTTGAGTTCCAGCACCCCGGACGCAAAGAAATTCGCCAAGGGTTTATGGACGTCCCGCAGTCGCCTGATGTGGGTGATGAAACGCGGGGCTTTGACGCTGAAAACGAAGCCCCTCGGGGTTTCGGCGTACCACTGGGCATAACGTTCGGGCCGTTGCAGCGCGTAAAACGATCCATTGATTTCGATGCTGTTGACCGCCCGTGAGGCGAATTGCAATTCGCGCTTGTGGGTCAGCCCCTTTGGGTAGAAATCCCCCCGCCAGGGCGTGTAGCGCCAGCCTGAAATACCGATGTGGATCGCCGCCATGTCGCCTCCCGTCTAATGGTTCTCGGACTACCCTAGTCTTTTGATGACTGCGGGGCGGGCGAGAAAGTTTCGACGGGACTACGGACGGTAAAGCAAAGATCGCAGCCTGCGATCTTTTGATCTATCAATGCCCAGCGACGATGCGGGTCGAGCCTTCAGCAGGTTCGGCATACACCGGGCCCAAGCGATCAAGACGACCGCTCCACGCGGTCAGCGCCAACGCGACCAACACCACCAGACCACCAATCCACGCGGTGTGGATCAGGCCTATGTGAGCAACGATCAGGCCACCACCCCACGCGCCACCGGCGATGCCGAGGTTGAACGCGGCAATGTTCAGCGACTCGTAACTCGGCGCTTTCCAGGCCAGCAGGTTGCCGAGGGTGAACAGCACCATCAACGACAACAGCAGCATTTGCGCGGGACTTTGCCGGTAAGGGCGGTCAGCACCGGGGCGCCAATGGCAACGCCCAATGCGTAGAGACTGACCAGCAGGCCGGCGGACGGCAGGCTGACGCCGAGGTCGGCGCCAATGGTGGGTAACAGGCCAACGATGACGAACTCGGTCGTCCCGATGGCGAAGGCGCTGAGGGTCAGCGCGAGCAAGGCAATGGGCATGGCTGCAACTCCTGTGGATTGATTGATGGAGCGCAGTGTCCGGGTTTGGGTTATGCGAAAAAATAGAGGAATGGGCATTTGATATTTGCGTGTAGATCAAATATCGAAAGGGTTAAAAAGTCTTTCAGCCGCAACGCAGACCTGGTAGCAGCTGGCGAAGCCTGCGTTCGGCTGCGTAGCAGTCGTGAACCCTGAGTGCACGGTGAATCTGACACACCGCAGTGTCTGACTTTACGACTGCTGCGCAGCCGGACGCAGGCTTCGCCAGCTGCTACACGGATTGCGTTATGGCCGCATGGGCTGGTTATCTCCCGGCCAAAACCGAACTTGCCTACAATTCCCCGATCAGTTCCTTACAGACCCTTTTGCAGGAGCGCCGCGTTTGTTCAAGTTCAAGACCGCGATACTACTCGGGGCATTGCTGATTTTGGGCAGCAACGAGCTGGAGGCTGCCGCACTGCCGGGTGTGCCGGCCACCGTCGCGACACCGCTGGCCCACCCCGAACCGCTGGTACAGGGTGGTTTGCTGGGTGCCATCAGTTCGAGCATTGAGGAAGTCCAGGGAAAACTCGATCTCAACGAGGACCTGCTGGACGCCTGGCGCCTGCGTGCAGACCGGGCGGCCGATGAGGTGGATCAACTGGTCAATCATCTATCGTCCCGTTCGAGCTGGAGCGTGGTGGGGGATTTCCTGCTGTTGTCCGGTGTGTGGATGGGCGTCTTTGTGCTGCTCTGGTTGCTTGGCGGGCTGCTCGCCAAACGTCTGTGCCAGAACCGCCTGCTGCTCACCCGCGAGCGCGGTCAGGCCTTGCTGGGTTATGTGTTGCCCTACACAATTCCGGCGCTGATCAGCCTGCCGCTGACGCTGTATGTCAGCCACTTCTTGCAAGTGTCCGCTGGCCGGGCGCTGGCATTGTGTTTCGCCTATGCCACCAGCAGCGGCATTTTTGCCGCGTCGTTGCTGTTGTCGCTGGTGGTGCTGTTCAACGCCGGCCACAAGCGCCGGGCGGTGCAGATTGTTCGTCAGTACAGCCCACGACCACTCTTTCTGATTGGCTTCCTCGTGGCCCTGAGCGACGCCTTGACCAGTCCGCAGATCGCCCGCCTGCTCGGTGGCAATCTCACCAGCAGTATCGCGGTGTTCACCGGGATGGCGGCCTCGATCGCCTTCGGCCTTCTGGTGTTCAAAATGCGCCGTCCAGTCGCCCATCTGATCCGCATTTTGCCGTTGTCCCAGCGCCTCAGCCAGCCGGCCTTGCGTGAAATGCTGCGGATCTTTTCCGGGCTCTGGTACTGGCCGATTCTGTTGATGGTGCTGGTGTCGGTGATCAATCTGATCGGCATTGGCGATGACAACCAGAAAGTACTGCGCTGTGCGCTGTTTACCACGGTGTTGCTGATTGCGACGGTGTTTCTCAGCACGTCGCTTCATCACCTGTTCAAGTCGCGCAGTGAGTTGGCCGTGCGCCGCAGCAGTGCCTACAAAGAGCGCTTTCTCAGCCTTTCCCATGCGTTGCTGCGGATCGCCCTGGCGATTGTGTTCATCGATGTCCTGGGGCGCATCTGGGGCGTGTCGCTGTTCGAATTTGCGGTGAGCAATTCGGTCGGCCGGGCGATCAGTGATTCCCTGAGCCGTATCGGTTTGATTTTTCTGGTGACCTGGATGGTCTGGGTGGTGCTGGACACGGCGATTCAGGAAGCCCTGAAACCACCCGTTAGCAAACGCTCGGCGCGCCAGCCCAGTACCCGCGTTAAAACCATCCTGCCGCTGCTGCGCAACGCGATAAAGATCATTCTGGTGGTGATCTGCGCCATCACCACCATGGCGAACCTGGGGATCAACGTTGCACCGTTTTTGGCCGGTGCCGGAGTCGTGGGGCTGGCCATCGGTTTCGGTTCCCAACAATTGGTGCAGGACGTGATCACCGGGTTGTTCATCATCATCGAAGACACGTTGTCGATTGGCGATTGGGTGGTACTCGACTCCGGCCACGCCGGCACTGTTGAAGGCCTGACGATCCGCACCTTGCGCCTGCGCGACGGCAAGGGGTTTGTGCACTCGGTGCCGTTCGGTCAGATCAAGGCCGTGACCAATCAATCGCGGCAATTCGCCTATGCGTTCTTTTCGGTGCAATTCACTTACGACACCGATGTCGACAAGGCTATCGAGTTGATCCGCGAGGCCGGGGATTCCATCCGTGAAGACGCATTCCTCAAGTACAACCTGCAAGGGCCGCTGGATGTGTTTGGTGTCGACAAGATGGACCTCAACGGCGTGGTGCTGACGGCACAGTTCCGCACCGTGTCGGGTGGACAATACGCAGTGAGTCGGGCGTTCAACCAGCGTTTGAAAAAGCTTGTGGATAACAGCCCGTGGGTGCACTTCGCGCAGACTTATCCACAGCAGGTGTTGATGCCCAGGCAAGCTGTTGAGCCGCCGCAAAGCGATGGACTTGCTTCGGAGCATTCATCGGTGTTCCTGCCGGATCAGCCGCGCACCCAATGATTTGTGTTGGGGCTGATGGCCTCATCGTCGGAACGCCGCCCGGACCAAGCTCGCTCCCACAATGATCTCTGGTGTTCTTCAGTTTTGTATTCACAGAAAAACCTTGTGGGAGCGAGCTTGCTCGCGATGAGGCCGGTGCCGACAACATCAATGCCGGATCAGTTTGTTGTGCAGTTCGGCAGTTGATTGCTGATCCAACTCCAGCCAGAAAATCTGCTTGCCGGCAATCTCGGCAGCCGCCGGTAATCCATCGCGATACACCAATCGATTACTCGCTAATGCCGGCACCTTCGCGCCGGGTAAAAGCGTCCCTGCGAGGTTCAGCGGATCAACCCCACACACGGCAATCAAACTCCCGTCATGCGGCCGTCGCCGCACCTCGCGCAGTAATGGAATGGCCTCGGGCAACGCAAACTGTTCACCGGCCAAGCCACTGACAAACCGCCCGCCGCGGATCTCGCCTCGAGCTTCCAGGCGATGGAAAGTGCGCAGCAATTCCCGCCAGCTCGGCAGCCAATCCGCTTCACGTTCCAGCAAGCGCCAGAACACCACGCCGTAGCGCCGGAGCAAGGTCATGGCGATATGTTCAAGGGTGTCGGTCGGCGTCGGTGCCGGACGTTTGTTATCCACAACCGGAGCTTGCGCGCCGCGTCGCAGCAAGGCCCAGCGCCCGGCATCGTCCATCCCGCCGACAAACGCTCCGCGCCCGCGTCGGCTGCTGCGATTCTGGCGTTTGCTGGCCGGCGTAATCAGTGCTCGCAGACCGGCGAAGCTGTCGGCGTTCACCAGCCCGGCGCCTACGAGTTCCTGCAAGGCGATTTCCAGTTCCGAGCGCAGCAGGTGGGCTTCGTGAGTCAGCTCATCAAAAAACAGCGCGCCGTGTTGGCTCAGGGCTTCGTAGACTTTTTGCGTTTTGGGCGACAGTTCGCTGACCGGTGTCTGTTCGGTCAGCCCGCTCCACAACCCGACCTGACTGCGTGGCAATAGCAGAATCGGTGTGCTGCGCAGCGCCGTGCTGGCGCTCTTGTTGCGCGCGGTCAGGCGAGTCCAGACCAGTTTACCGCTGCGACACAGGTCATCCAGCCAACTTGCCGAATAGTCTTTTATTCGCGCCGGCAAAATATCGCTGTCCCAGGCTGAAGCGGCGGCGGGGTAGCCTTCGAACAGAGCGACCCCGGCATTCCAGCGCCAGCGCACACCGAACAGCGGCGCATCGAGCACGGCTTGAATCAGGGTGTGCTCGGCACTGTTGCTGTGCAAATAACGCCAGACATCATCGAGTTCAAAACTGTGGCTGGTGGACAGCGACAGGACGATGGCGTCTTCGCTGGCGGCGGCCTGCAATTCGAAGTTGAAGGTGCGGCAGAAGCGCTTGCGCAGGGCCAGGCCCCAGGCGCGGTTGATACGGCTGCCGAACGGCGTGTGGATGATCAGTTGCGTGCCGCCGGACTCGTCGAAAAATCGCTCCATCAGTAGTGTGTCTTGTGACGGCAAGGCGCCGAGGGTCAAGCGCGCACGGGCCAGGTAATCGACCAATTGTTCGGCACTGGCCAGGTTCAGACCGAGGGTGTTGGTCAGCCAGTCGATTGCGGGCTGCAAGTGACCGGGTGTGGCGCCGAGCAGCTCATCGAGTTGCGCTTGCAGGCGGGCCACGGCAAACGACAGTTCTGCGCTGCGCCCCGGTGCTTCGCCGAGCCAGAATGGAATGGTCGGCGGTTGGCCCTGCGCGTCTTCGACCCGGACCTTGCCGGTTTCGACCCGCAGAATCCGGTAGGAAGTGTTGCCCAATTGGAAGACATCCCCGGCGATGCTTTCCACCGCAAAGTCTTCGTTGACGCTGCCGATGTTCAGTCCTTGAGGCTCCAGCAGCACGCTGTAGTCGGCGTTGTCCGGGATCGTCCCGCCGCTGGTCACGGCGGTCAGTTTGGCGCCCCGGCGACCGCGCAGGGTGCGGGTCACGGCGTCGCGGTGCAGGTAAGCGCTGCGGATGCCCACGCGACCGTTGTAGCCTTCGGCGAGCATCTGCAGCAGCGCTTGATAATGTTTTTCGTCGAGTTCGCTGTAGGGCGAGGCGTTGCGGAACATCTCCAGCAGCGCCTGCTCCTGCCATTCCTGGCAACTGACCTCAGCGATGATCTGCTGGGCCAGCACGTCCAGCGGTGCCTTGGGGATCAGCAAGGTGTCGAGTTCGCCGCGCCGCACGCAGTCGAGCAGTGCAGCGCATTCGATCAGGTCGTCGCGGGTGGTGGCAAACAAACGGCCCTTGGGCGTGCCGCCGACCTGGTGCCCGGAGCGGCCGACCCGTTGCAGAAACCCGGCGATCGAGCGTGGCGAGGCAATCTGGCAGACCAGGTCGACATCGCCGATATCGATCCCCAGTTCCAGGGACGCCGTGGCGATCAGCACTTGCAGCTCGCCGCGCTTGAGCCGCTGTTCGGCGTCGAGACGAAACTCCTTGGCCAGGCTGCCGTGGTGGGCGGCGACGGCTTCTTTGCCGAGACGCTCGCTCAAGTGACGGCTCAGGCGTTCGGCGAGTCGTCGGGTGTTGACGAAAATCAGCGTGGTGCGGTGTTCGCGGGCGAGGGCGGCAAGGCGGTCGTAGACCAGTTCCCAGACGTCATTGGCCATCACCGCCGACAACGGCACGGGAGGCACTTCGATGTCCAGATCCCGCGGGCGGGCGTGGCCGATGTCGATGATTTCGCACGCGCGATCACAGCCAACCAGAAATTGCGAGACGGCTTCGATGGGTTTTTGCGTGGCGGACAGGCCGATCCGCATCAGCGGTTCCGCGCACAACGCTTGCAGTCGCTCGAGGCTCAGGGCCAGGTGACTGCCGCGTTTGCTGGCGGCGATCGCGTGAATTTCGTCGACGATCACCGTGCGGGCAGTGCTGAGCATTTGTCGGCCGGAGTCGGAACCGAGCAATACGTAAAGGGATTCCGGGGTGGTCACCAGAATGTGTGGGGCGGTCTTGCGCATCGCCGAGCGGTCTTTTTGCGGTGTGTCGCCGGTGCGCACGGCGGTGTTGATCTGCAACTGCGGCAAGCCCATCGCGCGTAACTGCTCGGTGATGCCGGCCAGCGGGTCTTGCAGGTTGATCTGGATGTCGTTGGACAGGGCTTTTAGCGGCGAAACGTAGACCACCAGGGTTTCATCCGGCAGATGGCCGCCGTTGGCCATTGCGCGGTGGACCAGGTCGTCGATGACCGCGAGGAACGCGGTGAGGGTCTTGCCGGAGCCCGTGGGTGCGGCGACCAGGGTCGAACGGTGCTGGTGGATCAACGGCCACGCCCGGGCCTGGGCGGCGGTGACCGTCGGGAAGGTGCTGCTGAACCAGGCGCTGACGGCGGGGTGGAAGCCTGCCAGGGCGCTGTCCGTCGGGATTGGCAGATTCATGCTGCAATTTATGCGGGCGGGGGGCTGAAGATGCAAGTACCGCTCAAGACCTTCGCTGGTCTTCAGGGCCCCATCGCGGGCAAGCCCGCTCCCACAGGGATCTTCTGTGAATACAAAATTTGTGGACAACAGAGAACACTGTGGGAGCGAGCCTGCTCGCGAAGGGGCCGGAACAGGCAGCACAGAACTCAGGTATCTACACTTTACGGATGACGGTTGCGCACTAAACCCGCAAAATGCAACGATTCCGGCAACTATCGACGGCATTGCCCGCGAGCGGTGTCGATAAAGCCATTGTTTCAATCAGACTGGGCCTGCTGACTCTATGCGAATGCGCCTTATGTTACTGGGCGGCGGAAATGCCCTTGGGCAGGCGCTGATTCGCCTCGGTGCGGAGGAAGACATCGGCTTCCTCGCCCCCCGCCCACCGCAAGACGGCTGGGACGCCGCGACCCTGACGCAACTGCTCGACGACACCCGTCCGGACGCGTTGATCAACCTCGCCTATTACTTCGACTGGTTTCAGGCGGAGACGGTCAGCGAACAGCGTCTGGCCGGGCAGGAGCGGGCGATCGAGCGTCTGGCCGAACTGTGCCAGCATCACAACATCGTGCTGCTGCAACCGTCGAGCTATCGCGTGTTCGATGGTTCCAGGGCGACGGCCTACAGCGAAAAAGACGAACCGGTACCCTTGGGCCTGCGCGGTCAGGCCTTGTGGCGGATCGAGCAAAGCGTCCGCGCCACTTGCCCGCAACACGTGTTGCTGCGATTCGGCTGGCTGCTGGATGACAGCCCCGACGGCACCCTCGGTCGTTTCCTCGGCCGCGCCGAACTACCGGAAGAATTGCTGATGGCTGATGACCGCCGGGGCAATCCGACGCCGGTGGATGACGCTGCGCGGGTGATCATCTCGGTCCTCAAGCAACTCGATTGCTCGGCGCCGCTGTGGGGCACCTACCATTACGCCGGGCATGAGGCGACCACGCCGCTGGCACTTGGGCAGGCGATCCTCACCGAAGCACGTGCCCTGCATCCGCTGGCCATCGAAGCGCCGACCGCCCAGGCTCACGCCGCGCGCCCGGACGCCGCCGAAGAGCCGCAACACGCGGTGCTGGCCTGCAAGAAAATTCTGCACACTTTCGGGATCAAGCCCCGCGCCTGGCGTGCGGCACTCCCGGGCTTACTGGATAGGTTTTATCGCCATGGCTGACGGCCCTGTTTTAATCACCGGCGGCGCCGGTTTCATCGGCTCGCACCTCACCGATGCCTTGCTCGCCAAGGGCCATTCGGTGCGCATTCTCGATGACCTCTCCACCGGCAAACGCAGCAACTTGCCGCTGGACAATCCTGGCGTCGAACTGATCGTGGGTGATGTCGCCGATGCCGCGCTGGTAGCGCGGGCGATGGTCGGTTGCAGCGCTGTGGCGCACCTGGCCGCAGTGGCGTCGGTGCAGGCGTCGGTGGATGATCCGGTGAAGACCCACCAGAGCAATTTCATTGGTTCGCTGAATGTCTGCGAAGCCATGCGCCAGGGCGGCGTAAAACGGGTGCTGTATGCGTCCAGTGCAGCGGTCTACGGCAACAATGGCGAAGGCGAGTCGATCGACGAAGACACGCCCAAGGCACCGTTAACGCCCTACGCGTCGGACAAATTGGCGAGCGAGCATTACTTCGATTTTTACCGTCGCCAGCATGGTCTGGAGCCGGTGATTTTCCGCTTCTTCAACATCTTCGGCCCGCGCCAGGATCCGTCCTCGCCGTACTCCGGGGTGATCAGCATTTTCAGCGAGCGCGCGCAGAAGGGCCTGCCGATCACGGTGTTCGGTGACGGTGAGCAGACTCGCGATTTCGTCTACGTCGAAGACCTGGTCGACTTGCTGGTGCAAGCCATCGAGAAACCGCAGGTCGAAGTCGGCGCGGTCAACGTCGGCTGGAACCAGGCCACGACCCTCAAGCAAATGCTTGAAGCCCTTGAAACGGTGGTCGGTCAATTGCCGCCGGTAAGCTATGGCCCGGCGCGCTCCGGTGACATCCGCCACTCGCGAGCGAACAATCAGCGTTTGCTGGAGCGCTTTACCTACCCGGAGCAGACACCGATGCGTGTCGGCCTGGCGCGGTTGTTGGGGCGCTGAGGTTTTCCTCGGCCATGAAAAAGGCGCCTGTAGAGGCTAATGCCGGTCAGTTAAGGAACGACACAATCCGTAGCAGCTGGCGAAGCCTGCGTTCGGCTGCGCAGCAGTCGTAAAACCTGAGTTTGCGGTCTTCCTGAAACACCGCATCGTCT
>NZ_JBBWCB010000131.1:0-14887 GCF_039888995.1 Pseudomonas rossensis
CGGCATTGCTCCGGGGGCCCGCCGCCATCGGCCATCCATGGCCGGGGGCGG
This sequence comes from Pseudomonas rossensis, assembly GCF_039888995.1. NCBI lineage: Bacteria > Pseudomonadati > Pseudomonadota > Gammaproteobacteria > Pseudomonadales > Pseudomonadaceae > Pseudomonas > Pseudomonas rossensis. The sequence goes on from NZ_JBBWCB010000131.1 coordinate 52, forward strand.
CTACCGCGGCATCCTTGCCGCGGTGCCCCCTGCGCAACGCCTGCGTTCGGCCTCTGGGAAAGGGGCAGGCAGATCAAGATCAAAAACCAGAGCAAAAGCAAAAGCCAAAGCAAGGTCAACAGAACTCAGCGCTCACCCGCTGATCGTTCCCACTCTCCGCGTCACCATGCGCAGGACTCAAGCCTCACGTAGACAGCGGAACGCGGAGCTTCCCCGGCGGCATTCCTTTGCTGCTCGTGGGAACGATCAGTACACGCAGGTGTTGAGAAAACAGGCCGGCCGGTAGGCCCAGCCACCATGGTCTACATCGATCATCAGGGCCAGACTCATCGCGTGACGTATCAGGTGATGGGTAACTGCCTGAGCAGCCTGTGATCTACGCCTCATAGCAGCGTCCACGTATAGCTGAGGATCAGGCGGTTTTCGTCGATATCACTGCGGTAGTTGGAGCGAGCCATCGCATTGCGCACACGGATCCCGAGGCCTTTGAGACTGCCGCTCTGCAGCACATAGCCGATGTCCAGATCGCGTTCGCGGTCCTTGCCTTCAAACCCCTTGCCGGTATCAACATTGTTGCCGGTGATGTACCGCACGGTGCTGGTCAGCCCCGGCACGCCGAGGGCCGCGAAATCGTAGTCGTAACGCGCCTGCCAGGAGCGCTCATCGGTGTAGGCGAACTCGTAGGTCGGCACCTCGTTACCCAGTGGGCTGATGTTGGCAAACACTCGCGGGAAGGCGCTGTCGCCGAACATGCCCTGATAGCCGACATAGAACGTGTGGCCGCCACGCTTGGCGGACAGCAAGGAGAAGAACGCCTGGTTGTCGATGTTGCCCAGCAGCTTTTTGCCGTCTTCGCGCGAATCGTAATAACCAAGGTTGGCGCCCAGGGTCCAGTTGCCCAGCGGCTGGCTGTGCTTGAGGCCGAGAAAGCGCTGGTTGTAGATATCTTCCAGTTGCCCAAACCAGGCGCTGACCGAACTGCGTTTATCGTTGAAGGCGTAATCGGCACCGGCAAAGTTGAAGCCATCACTGCTGACCTGACGCTGCGGTAAGTGACCGAGCATGGCTTGCATCTTTTCGTCGCCAGCCTTGTTGCGCAGGCTGGTCGAGTTCAAGTGACCACCTTGCAACGTCAGGCCGTTGATCTCGTTCGAGCTGATGCTCGCGCCCTGATAGCTGGGCGGCAGCAGACGGATATCACTGAAGGCCAGCACCGGCAGGTTGGGTTGCAGTTCGCCCACCTTCAGTTCGGTTTTGGAGAAACGCACCTTCAACGCGCCTTCCAGTCGGCTGTAATCATTCGCCGCGCGCCCGTCATCCTTTACCGGCAGCAAACCGGTATTGACCCGGTCCAGGCTGCTGTCGAGTTTGAGGCCGAGCAGGCCAATGACATCCACACCAAAACCGACGGGGCCCTGGGTATAACCGGATTTGACGTTGAGGATGAAGCCCTGCGCCCACTCTTCAGCCTTCGACTGTTGGTTGGCCCCGACGATGTCGGAGAAGTCCCGGCTGAAATAGTAATTGCGTGCTTGCAAGGTGGCGGTGGTGTCTTCGATGAACCCGCCCTCGGCCGCCATCGCACCGGCGGAGAAACTCGAGACGACAGCCATGGACAACACTGAACCGGTTGGAAGAATCTGTTTCATCGTTTTTTCTCTTATTTTTATTGATCGACAGGTTGAAGTGCTTCAGCCGCAGCGGATTCGCTGCGGGGAACGGGACGACGGGCGTTTAACAACAAATGGGTGACCATGCCGAAAATCAGCCCCCAAAAGGCGGCGGACAAACCCAACAACGACATGCCCGACGCGGTGGTCAGAAAGGTCACCAACGCGGCTTCGCGATCACTCGGCACGGCCATTGCGCCGGCCAATGCCCCGGCAATCGCAGCAAACAGCGCCAGCCCGGCCAGGGCTGCGATCAGTTCTTTGGGGAACGCGGAAAACAGTGAAACCAGGGTCGCGCCGAAGATACCCAGCACCAGGTAACACAGCCCACCCACAACCCCGGCCACATAGCGTTTGCCGGGATCTTCATGGGCCTCGCGCCCGGTACAAATCGCCGCGGTGATGGCTGCCAGATTCAGCCCATGGCAACCGAACGGTGCCAACAGCGCCGTGCCCACCGCACTGCTGGCGATGATCGGGCCGGCCGGTGTTACGTAACCGCTGGCGCGCAGCACCGCCATGCCGGGAACGAACTGGCCGGTCAGCGCCACCATCACCAGCGGCAAGGCGATATTCAGGGTCGCGCTCAGGCTGAACACGGGCGTGATCCACACCGGCGTGGCCAACCCGATCACCAACGCCTCGCTGCGCAAATCACCGGCGAGAAAAGCCGTCGAGCAGCCCACCAGCAGCACCATCAACACCGCATACCGCGGCATCAGCCGTTTGCAGATCAGGTACGTGGCGAACATCGCCAGCACCAGCAGCGGCTTGCCCTGCAACGAGATGAATAACCCGGTGCCGAAGCTGAACAGAATCCCCGCCAGCATCGCTGCCGCAATCGCCGCGGGCAGTTTGCCGATGATCCGGTCAAATGCGCCTGAAACCCCGACCAGGAAAATAATCAGACTGCTGACCAGATACGCACCTACGGCCTCCGGCATGGAGATCCCCGGCAACAGCGCCACCAGCAACGCCGAGCCCGGCGCCGACCACGCGATGATCACCGGGACGCGGTAACGCAGGCTCAGACCGATGCCGAGCACGGCGCTGCCGATGGAAATCGCCCAGACCCACGACGACAGCACTTCTCGCGAGAGGTGCGCGGTCTCGGCAGCCTGAAAGATGATCACCAACGGGCCTGCGTAGGAAATCACCGTGGCGATAAATCCGGCGACTGCCGCAGACAGGGAAAAGTCCCGGACTAACGCTCTCATGAAACGTCGCCAACAGACCCGTCGGGCGAACCGTGGCGCAGGCCCGACAGCGCTTGTTTAGCACTGCGTCGACTGCTGATGGCGAACACGGTCATGGCGATGGCGGCCACCGCACCGGGCAAAGCAAAGGCCATGAAATTCAGTTGCAGCGGCAGGCTGATCCCGAGTAGCGCACCGCCCAGCAGCGGTCCGACGATGGCACCGTTGCGCCCGATGCCCGAGGCCCAGCCCAAACCGGTTGAGCGAATGGTCATGGAGTAGAACTGCGCGGCGCAGGCGTACAACAGAATCTGCGAGCCGATGGTGGTGGCGCCGGCAATGGCGATCAGCAAGTACAACAGCGGCATCGGGCTGTTGAATCCCAGCAAGGTGATCGACACAGCAGCCACGGCGAAGAACACCGCCAACACCCGCGGCAAGTTGAGTTTGTCACCCAGAACACCGCCGCCGACCGCGCCGAAAATGGCACCGAAGTTGAGCACCAGCAGGAACGACAGACTCGAGCCCAGGCTGTAACCGGCGTTGGCCATCAGTTTCGGCAGCCAGGAACTCAAGGCGTAGACCATCAGCAAGCAGCAGAAAAACGCCAGCCACAGCATCAGCGTGCGCAGCGCACGACCTTCGCGAAACAGTTGCAACACCGGGGTGCCAGAGCCCTTCACTTCGTTCATGTGCAACAGATCGCTGGCGTGTGCGACGTAAGCCGGATCAATCCGTTCCAGAATGTGGCGTGCCTCTTCATTGCGCCCCTGACGCAGCATGAAACCCACCGACTCGGGCAGGAAGTACATGATCAACGGCAACAACAGCAACGGCAGCACCGCCACGTAAAACACCGATTGCCAGCCAAAGCTCGGGATCAGCACGATACCGAGCCCCGCCGAGAGCATGCCGCCTACCGAATAGCCACTGAACATGATCGCCACCAGCGTGCTGCGGATTTTCTTCGGCGCGTACTCGTTCATCAGCGCCACGACGTTGGGCATCACCCCGCCAATGCCGAGCCCGGCAATGAACCGGCAGAGGCCAAACTCGGTGGGGTTGCGGGCAAAACCATTGAGCACGGTAAACCCGCTGAAGAGCATCACGCAGATCGTAATGGCTTTTTTGCGGCCGATCTTGTCGGACAGCGGGCCGAAAAACAGCGCACCGAACATCATGCCGAACAGTGCATAACTGCCCAGTGCGCCCGCCTGCAGGGGACTGAGCCCCCACTCTTTCATCAGCATCGGCAGCACCACGCCGTAGATCACCAAATCGTAACCGTCGAAAATGATGATCAGGGCACACCAGAACAGCACCATCCAGTGGAAGCGGTTGAATCGTGCGTTGTCGATAACCTCATGTACGTCGATCTTGCGCATGGCATTTATCTCTTGTTGTTATTTTTTAAGAGCGTCGGTAACACGGCTAACGTCCGTACAGCCGAGGGTAGAGGCGCCAGGCACGGGGCAATATCCGCTTTGCGCAGATCGCTATCCGTTTTGTGCAATGCCCTGAACAGGGTGTGGGATGAGGCGTGTTGCGGGGATGGCGCGCCGCAGATCCGGCAGATCTGACCCTCTCCGATAAACTGTCTTCTTTGCGATCGCATTTGAACGCTAAGCTTGGGCTTATGGATGACTCAGATTATTTACGCCTGCTGACCATCGCGGCCGAGCAAGCCAACGCGTTCCTGTCCAATGCCCGCAAATGGGAGCGTGAGCGTTGGGTCTGCCAGCGCCTGCTGCAAGGCCTGAACATTCCCTATCGCGCAGACGAATTCGCCCCTGCCGGAGAGCCGCCGGACGTGCTGTTTCGTGACGCCAGTTTCGAAGTGTTTTTCGTGCTCGATGAAGGCCGACGCCTCAACGACGAATGGCGCGATGAGCTGCAACGCCGGCGCAGCGCGTTTTCTCTGAGTTCGCTGGTGCGCCGCGAGGCCAAGCCCCGGCGCATTCCGGCCAATGAATTCTTGCTGAGATTGGCGCCGACCTTGCGCAAAAAAGCGCACAACTACAAAGAACGCGGCATGGACCTGGGCGAACTGGACATCATCGCCTTCGCCAGCCTCAAGCGCGAAGTGCTGGACCTCAACAGCCATTTCCCGCCACCGACCGAATACCTGCGCCAGGGCTGGCGCTCGTTGTCGCTGGTCGGTCCGACCTTCGCCCGTGTGCTGTTCGCACACCCGGATGCACCGGATTTCCTGCGCAGCAACCTGGGTCGCAGCATTGTTTTCGACGTCGGGATCAGCCTGTGAGTCCATTGCAGGAACTGATTGCCGAAGTGCCGCAAACGGGTCGCGTTCGCTGGATCGGCGTGCGGCCGCAATCACGTTCTCAAATGATCGAACTCGATGCCGTGGAGGCGCGGCTTGAAGCCGGTTTGACCGGTGATCACGCGCGTCCCGGCCTACGCAATGCACGGCAGGTAACGCTGATGCAATGGGAGCATCTGGCGGTGATCAACTCACTGATGGGCCGCCCAGAAGATAAACCGGTATTACCTAATGATTTGCGACGCAACCTCGTTATCAGCGGTATCAACCTGTTCAGCCTCAAGGGCCGTCGCTTCAGGATCGGACAGGCGATTTTCGAAACTACGGGCTGGTGTCAGCCCTGCGCCCGTCTCGAGAGCAACCTCGGCCCCGGGACCTTTCAGGCCGTTCGTGGACATGGCGGAATCACCGCCCGGGTGTTACAAAGTGGAATCATTCGCCTGGACGATACGGTGAGCGTCGAGCCGATTCCTGCCAGCGGCTATGCTCCGTTCAATGTGGGCTAAAACCTGCTGTAGCTTCTACACATCTAGCAACGTCTACCCCCTGACGAGGCCCAATATGACCAGCCGCCTGAACCCCGACGACCAAAAGCATGTCGAAGAGTACCTGCAACTGTCCCAGCACCAAGTCGAGCGCCGGCCTTTCCGGCCGTGGATGCTCCTGGTGGTGGTGTTGGCAGTGACCATTGGTTTAGGCCTGTTGAGCCGATTTATCAGTTACCTGACGCTATGAGCTGCCGAGGGTCTGTTGACGTTTGATGACGAACCGCGTTGCGTTCCAACGAGTGCGAGGCAAGGCGCGGGATGCCGCCAAAGGTTATTCCCTTGGCAAATCCCGCAACGCAGCCTCGCGCTCGTTGGAGCGCAACCCGAAGGGACGGACGCCCACGTGGCGCAGGGCAGCGTTGCTCGGAACTAATTTGGAACAACCAAACCACGTTCCTCGCGCCTTGCCCTGCACCACGTGGGCATCCGTCGCGGTCGTCATCAAACGTCAACAGACCCTCATGCTCGCTCGGGTAATTGCACCGATTTCTTTTAGCCTTGCGAGATATCCCCATGACTCATCGTATTGTCATCGTTGGCGGCGGCGCCGGCGGTCTGGAGTTGGCTACCCGTCTGGGTAAGACTCTGGGCAAGCGCGGCACGGCCAGTGTGATGCTGGTCGACGCGAACCTGACCCACATCTGGAAACCGCTGTTGCACGAAGTGGCGGCAGGTTCCCTGAACTCTTCCGAAGACGAACTCAACTATGTTGCCCAGGCGAAATGGAACCACTTCGAGTTCCAGCTGGGGCGCATGAGCGGGCTTGATCGCGCACAGAAGAAAATCCAGCTGGCCGCCACCTACGACGAAGCCGGCATTGAACTGGTCCCGGCGCGCGAAGTGGGTTATGACTCGCTGGTGATCGCGGTCGGCAGCACCACCAACGATTTCGGAACTCAGGGCGCGGCGCAACACTGCCTGTTCCTCGACACCCGCAAACAGGCCGAGCGCTTCCACCAGCAATTGCTCAACCACTACCTGCGAGCGCACGCCGGGCAAACCGACAAGGTCGAGCAGATCAGCGTGGCCATCGTCGGCGCCGGCGCCACCGGGGTCGAACTGGCCGCCGAATTGCACAACGCCGCCCATGAACTGGCAGCTTACGGCCTGGACCGGATCAAACCGGAAAACATGCACATCACCTTGATCGAAGCCGGGCCACGGGTGCTGCCAGCGCTGCCGGAACGTATCGGCGGGCCTGTGCATAAAACCCTGGAGAAACTCGGGGTCAACGTCATGACCAATGCCGCCGTCAGTGAAGTGACGGCCGACAGCTTGATTACCGCCGATGGCAAAGTCATCAACGCCAGCCTGAAAGTCTGGGCGGCCGGGATTCGTGCACCCGGTTTCCTCAAGGACATCGATGGCCTGGAGACTAACCGGATCAATCAGCTGCAAGTGCTGCCGACCCTGCAAACCACCCGCGACGAGAACATCTTCGCCTTCGGTGACTGCGCGGCCTGCCCGCAGCCGGGTACCGATCGCAATGTGCCGCCGCGCGCCCAGGCTGCGCATCAGCAAGCTTCGTTGCTGGCCAAATCGCTGAAACTGCGGATCGAAGGCAAGCCTCTGCCTGCGTACAAATACACCGACTACGGCTCGCTGATCTCGCTGTCGCGTTTTTCGGCTGTGGGTAACTTGATGGGCAACCTCACCGGCAGCGTGATGCTTGAAGGCTGGCTGGCGCGGATGTTTTACGTGTCGCTGTACCGCATGCACCAGATGGCGCTGTATGGCGCGTTTCGTACGGCGATGTTGATGTTGGGCAGCAAGATCGGGCGCGGGACTGAGCCGCGACTCAAACTGCACTGACACCCATCCCCTGTGGGAGCGAGCCTGCTCACGAAGAGGCCCTTACATTCAACATCATTGTTGACTGTTACACCGCTTTCGCGAGCAGGCTCGCTCCCACATTTGGCCTCCATTGATTTGGAGAACTGTGTCTCACTGTATCTCCCCTGCCGTTTCATCCCCTTCGCTTACAAACTCCCCCTTGCGCGACACAGTAGCGATACACCCCGCTCGCTAAATGGCCACACCCGAGCAAGGCTCCCCGCCAGCTACGGTTATCGCCGCACTTACGTGGCGTCCTTTATCGAACGGTTGTGTCGTGCAACCCAGGAGATTTGAAATGTCCCGTACCACCAAAAACACTATCGGTCTGCTCGGCGCTGTTTTGGCCGGTGGCATGATGTTGTCCGGCTCCGTATTCGCTTCCCAGCCGCTGACTCAAGGCTACCTGCTGGCCTCGGCCGAACAGGTCGTGAAGACCCCTGAAGGCAAATGTGGCGAAGGCAAGTGTGGCGATGCGTCGATGGCTAAAACCGACACGGATGGCGACGGCAAGGTATCCCATGCCGAATTCCAGAAAGTCGCGCCGAAGTCCAATTTCGACAAAATCGACACCAACCATGACGGCTTCATCGACGAACAAGAGGCTTTCGATAACGTGAAAGCCAACTTCGAAGCCAATGGCAAAAAAATGCCAAAAGGCCTGTTCGAGCACCTGAAAGACCAAGACGGCGCCTAAGCACCCGAGAACCTGCCGCGCTTCTCCATTCAGAAAGCGCGGCTTTTTTGCGTCTGGAAAATCTAAAGCTGAAAGCGTCGCACCATGCCATGCAAGGCTTTGGTCAGCTGTGATGCTCATGACTTGAAGAAAATCACGTGTTCGGCAGACAAAAAAAATCCCCGTATCTTTCGATACGAGGATTTTTAATATGGTCGGGGTAAGGGGATTCGAACTCCTGACATCCTGCTCCCAAAGCAGGCGCGCTACCGGACTGCGCTATACCCCGGTAATAAAAAGGCGACTTTAAAAAGTCGCCTTCTTCGATCAGTGCTTTTGGCCTCTGATCTTAAGATCTGATCCCAGCGTGAACTGGTTTCAAAAATGGTGGGTCGTGTGGGATTCGAACCTACGACCAATTGGTTAAAAGCCAACTGCTCTACCAACTGAGCTAACGACCCAAAAATGGTCGGGGTAAGGGGATTCGAACTCCTGACATCCTGCTCCCAAAGCAGGCGCGCTACCGGACTGCGCTATACCCCGGTTTGAAATTGGCTCCGTGACCAGGACTCGAACCTGGGACCCAATGATTAACAGTCATTTGCTCTACCGACTGAGCTATCACGGAACTACATATTTCAATTTACAACTGTGAAGCTTGCTTCACCTCTTCGACCCGTTCGCATCGCTGCGTTCGTGTGTCTGAGGCGCGCTATTCTACAATCTTAAGCACCTCTGTCAACCCCCTAAATTGCTTTCAAGTTAATGATTTGCAACTTATTTCAGATTCCTGCTTGGGGAGCAGAAACCCTTCAGGGCGACTTACTGCGGGGCGCACTTTACAAGCCTTTCCCTTTCAGTTCAACAGCCTGGCGAAAAAAAGGCCTCGCAATGCGAGGCCTCGTAGGTTTTGCTGCCGCCGTGGATCAGACGAAGACGATTTCGTCGTTTTCCACGACACCCTTGGCGGTATCGCCCGGCATGAATCGACCGGACAGAATCAGCTGCGCCAGCGGGTTTTCGATCCAGCGCTGGATGGCTCGCTTGAGCGGCCGTGCGCCGTAAACCGGGTCGTAACCCACCGCGATCAGCTTATCCATGGCCTCAGGGCTGAGATCAAGCTTCAACTCGCGCTCGGTCAGGCGACTGCGCAGGCGACCCAACTGGATCTCGGTAATGCCGGCGATCTGATCCCGAGCCAACGGCTCGAAGATCACCACTTCGTCGACCCGGTTGATGAACTCCGGCCGGAAGTGCGTGGAAATCGCATCCATCACCGCCGCACGCTGCGCCTCACGATCACCGACCAGTTCCTGAATTTGCACCGAGCCCAGGTTGGAGGTCATGACAATCACGGTATTTTTGAAATCCACCGTGCGGCCATGACTGTCGGTCAGTCGGCCATCTTCCAGCACTTGCAGCAAGATGTTGAAGACGTCCGGGTGGGCCTTCTCGACCTCGTCCAGGAGGATCACCGAATAAGGCTTGCGACGCACCGCCTCGGTCAGGTAACCGCCCTCTTCATAGCCTACGTAGCCTGGTGGCGCGCCGATCAGACGAGCCACGGAATGTTTTTCCATGAACTCGGACATGTCGATCCGCACCATCGCCTCTTCCGTATCAAAGAGGAACTCGGCCAGCGCCTTGCACAGCTCGGTTTTACCGACACCGGTCGGGCCGAGGAACATGAACGAGCCGCTCGGGCGATTCGGATCGGACAACCCGGCACGAGAGCGCCGCACTGCGTTGGAAACGGCAATGACCGCTTCGTCCTGGCCGATCACACGTTGGTGCAACAGGCTTTCCATCTTCATCAGTTTGTCGCGCTCGCCTTCGAGCATTTTCGACACCGGAATACCGGTCCACTTGGACACAACTTCGGCGATCTCTTCTTCGGTCACCTTGCTGCGCAGTAACTGGTTTTCAGTTTTGCCGTGCTGGTCGACCATTTGCAGGCTGCGCTCCAGGTCCGGGATGATCCCGTACTGCAGCTCGGCCATGCGGTTCAAGTCGCCTTTGCGGCGGGCCGCTTCCAGTTCTTGCCGGGACTGTTCGATTTTCTGCTGGATCTGCGCGGAACCCTGAACTTCGGCTTTTTCCGCGTTCCAGATTTCCTCCAGGTCCGAGTACTCACGTTCGAGGCGGACGATTTCTTCCTGGAGTTTTTCCAGACGTTTTATCGCGGCTTCGTCGCTTTCTTTCTTCAGCGCCTGGGATTCGACCTTCAACTGAATCAGACGGCGTTCAAGACGATCCAAAACTTCCGGTTTGGAGTCGATCTCCATGCGGATGCGGCTGGCCGCTTCGTCGATCAGGTCGATGGCCTTGTCCGGCAGCTGACGATCCGTAATGTAGCGATGACTGAGCTTGGCCGCAGCGATGATCGCGCCGTCGGTGATCGCCACCTTGTGGTGAACCTCGTAGCGCTCTTTCAGGCCACGCAGAATCGCGATGGTGTCTTCTTCGCTTGGCTCGTCCACCAGCACTTTCTGGAAGCGCCGCTCGAGGGCCGCATCCTTCTCTATATATTGGCGGTACTCGTTGAGCGTGGTCGCGCCGACGCAGTGCAGTTCACCACGGGCCAACGCAGGTTTGAGCATATTGCCCGCATCCATAGAACCTTCGCCTTTACCGGCGCCGACCATGGTGTGCAGTTCGTCGATGAACAGAATGATCTGCCCTTCCTGCTTCGACAGTTCGTTGAGCAGGGATTTGAGGCGCTCTTCGAACTCGCCACGGTATTTGGCACCGGCAATCAGCGACCCCATGTCCAGGGACAGCAGGCGTTTGCCTTTCAGTCCATCCGGCACTTCACCGTTGATGATGCGCTGGGCCAGGCCTTCGGCGATGGCGGTTTTACCCACGCCAGGCTCACCGATCAGCACCGGGTTGTTCTTGGTACGACGCTGCAGGACCTGAATGGTCCGGCGAATTTCGTCGTCACGACCGATCACCGGATCGAGCTTGCCTTCTTCGGCACGCTTGGTCAGGTCGACGGTGTATTTATCCAGCGCCTGACGCGACTCTTCATGGTTGGCGTCATTGACGGCCTCACCACCACGCAGGTTGTTGATCGCGTTTTCCAGGGCTTTCTTGCTGACGCCCTGACCGAGCAACAATTTGCCGAGCTTGCTGTTCTCGTCCATGGCGGCGAGCAACACCAGCTCGCTGGAGATGAACTGGTCACCCTTCTGCTGGGCCAGGCGATCGGCCTGGTTGAGCAGGCGCGCCAAATCCTGCGACATGTTCACGTCGCCGGTCGGGTTCTGGATTTTTGGTAGTTGGTCGAGCTCTTTGGTCAGCTCTTTACGCAGGCTGTTGACGTCGAAGCCCACCTGCATCAACAGGGGTTTGATCGAACCACCCTGCTGTTCAAGCATGGCTTGCATCAAGTGCGCCGGTTCAATGCCCGGATGATCGAGGCCGACGGCCAGGGATTGGGCGTCGGACAAGGCTAACTGCAACTTGCTGGTTAAACGGTCTATACGCATGGGTCACCTTCCTTTTGAGCAGGCCGGACCTATAAAACATCCTGAATGAAGAAACCTGCCAGATACCGTTATAGATGCGGTCGATTCTGGAAGATTCAAGCGTCAAGCAGTTGATGTAGATCAGCGAAGTTTAGCGTTCGAGCCATACAAGGGAGGCAAACCGGCCGGTGCGTGGACTGCGGCGGTAAGAAAAGAAGCGTGGATCGGTCACGGTGCAGAAGCCGCCGCCATAAACAGCGGTGACACCGCGAGCAGCCAGGCGTAAACGCGCCAGCTCATAGATGTCGGCCATGAACTTACCGGCATTTGGGTTAGAGACGAAGGCTTTAGCGGCTTCAGGCAGTTGCTGAATAAAGACGTCGCGCACTTCCGGGCCGACTTCAAAGGCTTGCGGACCAATGGCCGGACCGAGCCAGACCAGCACGTCGGCAGGTGGCACGGCCAGACTGTCGAGGGTTGCTTCCAGCACACCCGCCGCCAACCCGCGCCAACCGGCATGGGCCGCCGCTACGCGAGTACCGGCACGGTCACAGAATAGCGCCGGCAGGCAATCCGCGGTCATCGCCGTGCAGGCAATACCGGGCGTTGCCGTCCAGCTGGCATCGGCAGTGGCCGTAAGGCTTGGGTCTGCGTGGGCCACGGCAATGCCGTGAACCTGCTTTAACCAGGCCGGTTGAATCGAGAAATGATCGGTGAGGCGACGGCGGTTTTCGACAACAGCTTCGGGGCTGTCATCGACGTGATCGCCGAGGTTGAGGCTGTCGAACGGCGCCAGACTGACGCCGCCCGCACGGGTGGTAACGCAGGCTTTCACCCCGGCAGGCGCAGGCCAGTCGGGAATCAGCCAGTCACTCATCCGATGAACGCCTCGCGGTCTTGCTTTAGCAGCGTCAGCAACCAGACGAAATCGTCCGGCAGTGGCGATTCCCAGCTCATGCGTTTACCGGTGGTCGGGTGATCCAGCTCCAGGAACCGCGCATGCAGCGCCTGACGCGGGAACGCCTTCAACGATTCGATCATGGTCACACTGGCTGCCGGCGGAATGCGGAAACGACCGCCGTAGGCAGGATCTCCGACCAACGGGAAGTTGATGTGAGCCATATGCACACGAATCTGGTGCGTACGACCGGTTTCCAGCTTCACCCGCACGTGAGTGTGGGAGCGGAAACGCTCGAGCACGCGGTAATGGCTGACGGCTTGCTTGCCACCTTCCATCACGGCCATGCGCTGGCGTTGCTGACCGTGACGACCGATCGGCGCGTTGATCTTGCCGCCGGCAGTCACCACACCGATCACGATGCACTCGTAGATCCGGCTTACGCTGCGGCTCTGCAATTGCGTGACAAGCTGTGTCTGCGCCTGAATGGTCTTGGCCACCACCATCAGACCGGTGGTGTCCTTGTCCAGGCGATGCACGATACCGGCGCGGGGCACATTGATAATGTCCGGCACGTGGTGCAGCAAGGCGTTGAGCAAGGTGCCATCGGCATGACCGGCGGCAGGATGCACGACCAGACCCGCGGGTTTGTTGATCACCAGGATGTCGTCATCTTCATAGACGATGTCCAGCTCGATGTCTTGAGCGATCCATTCGCCCTGAGCTTCCTGCTCGGCAGTGAGTTCAAGAATGGCACCACCATGAACGATGTCTCGCGGGCGGATAACCGCCCCATCCACAGTCAGGCGGCCGTCTTTGATCCAGGCGGAAAGGCGCGAGCGCGAGTGCTCAGCGAATAATTGTGCGGCGACTTGATCGAGGCGTTGGCCGCCCAATTCGGACGGCACCTCTGCGCGAAGTTCAATTTTATCGGACATGCTCAGACTAGGCGTCGGCACAGCCTTTGGTTTCGGCTGCGCGCTTGTGGTTAAATACGGCGTCTTTTGCCCCGAGGCTATTCAACGGGGCGCTCATCATAACAGGACGGCCCCGCCCAAGACAGCGGCCGTCATAGGGACGCAAGCCGCCATGCAAGTGAAACACCTGCTGCTGATCGCCATCCTCGCATTGACCGCTGCTTGCTCATCGAAGGAAGTCGTAGACGAAAACCTGAGCGAAGTCGAGCTGTACCAGCAGGCTCAGCACGATCTGGACAACAACAGCTACACCGCCGCCACAGCCAAGCTGAAGGCGCTGGAGTCACGTTATCCGTTCGGTCGCTACGCCGATCAGGCTCAACTCGAGCTCATTTACGCCAACTACAAGAACACCGAGCCTGAAGCTGCGAAGTCCGCCGCCGAGCGCTTCATTCGCCTGCACCCGCAGCACCCGAACGTGGATTACGCGTATTACCTCAAGGGTCTGACTTCTTTCGATCAGGACGTCGGCCTGTTGTCGCGCTTCCTGCCGTTGGACATGACCAAGCGTGACCCGGGTGCTGCTCGCGACTCCTACAACGAGTTCGCCCAGCTGACCAGCCGCTTCCCCAACAGCCGCTACTCGCCGGACGCCAAGCAGCGCATGATCTACCTGCGCAACCTGCTGGCGGCCTACGAGATTCACGTTGCCGACTACTACCTGACCCGTCAGGCCTATGTCGCCGCCGCGAACCGTGGTCGCTACGTGGTGGAAAACTTCCAGGAAACCCCTGCGGTCGGTGACGGCCTGGCGGTAATGACAGAGGCCTACCAGCGTCTGCACCTGGACGATCTGGCCGCCACCAGCCTCGAAACCCTGAAGCTCAACTACCCGAACCATCCAAGCCTGGTCGACGGTCAGTTCAAGCCATCGGTGGCCGAAGCCGACAACCGTTCGTGGTTGAGCAAGGCGACCCTGGGCCTGATCGAATCCCGTCCACCGCTGCCGCCGGGCGAAACCCGCGCCAACCAGGACGTGCAGAAGCAGTTCCAGGACGCCAAGGACGCGATTCCGAACGATCTCAAGCCTAAAGATGAAAATGGCGACGTGATCGAAGAAGAGGAACACGAGTCCGAAGCCAATAACAGCGACCGCTCGTGGTTCAGCTACATGACCTTCGGTGTGTTTGACTGACACATCGGGTTGTACAAAAAGGAGCCTTTCGAGGCTAATGCCGATCAGTTAAGCCAAAACGCGATCCGTAGCAGCTGGCGAAGCCTGCGTTCGGCTGCAAAGCAGTCGTGAAATCAGACGATGCGGTGTTTCAGGAAGACCGCAAACTCAGG
>NZ_JBBWCB010000132.1:0-14612 GCF_039888995.1 Pseudomonas rossensis
GCCCTCATCTTGCCCGCACCACATACCGAACTTGTGAATTCTAGGAAGGCATCCTGCCCTGGGCACTGCCGGCCCATGGCGCTGATCTTCGACGAATATGACGCTGGTCGCCCGGACGTCACGTTAGAACCATAAGGGAAAGCCCGTGCACGCGTCTTACTGACACGTGCGCCCTTCAGCGCTATCAGAAAAGGTTTCCAACGAAGCCTTTCACGGAGCGGATGATTGGCGGCTGTATGACTTGGATCGACCCAAAGCTGACGATGGCGACAGGCAGAAATCGGCCAAAAGCTGCCATTGGGTGTGTCGACAATATCCCAGCGAACGAAAACGTCTCCACCTCATCCAATGAGCGCAGCGACCGGTGGGGCACTTACTGCGTTTCACTATCCTGAGACCATGCAACGCGGTGCTATCATTCATGCCACTAAACGAGCGGAGTGATACAACGCTTCGAAGTGCTGGTGTAGGGATTCCTTCGGGGAGCCATGATCGCAACCAGCGGCCCTAAGGCCTTAAGAGTGTTAATACCTATGAACACTGTACCTCACTCCGTAAGTTCTAATAAACCAAGTCCAATCGAATCACTTCGCATGGACATCGTTCGCAGATATGCCATCCTTGACACCCCTCCGGATGGCGCATTTGACCGTGTGACCGCAATAGCAGCGCGCCTTCTGGATACTCCGATAGCAATCGTGAGCATCGTCGATACAGATCGAATCTGGTTCAAATCCCATCACGGGCTCGACGAAAATCAAATTCCCCGCAATTCCGGGCTTTGTGCCTCCGCGATCTTACAGAGTGGGCCTTGGTTAATAACGGATGCTAGGCACGATCCTCGAACGCTTGCTAATCCCCTCGTCGTAGGCGAATTGGGGCTTCAGTTTTACTTGGGTGTGCCGCTGCATACGCACGACGGCTTCAATCTGGGAACGCTTTGTGTGTTGGACAGGAAGCCACGCACGGTCACCCAAGAACAGATAGACACGTTGACGGATCTTGCCAGCGTTGTAATGGATCAGCTCGAACTGCGACTCTCCGCCATGAGTTCCATAGCTGAGAAGGAAGCTGCGCTGAACCATTCCCACCTAATGGCTGAGGAAATTGACCATCGAGTGATGAATAGCCTGCAGTTGATTGTGTCGATGCTGAGCATTCAAAGTGCTCAGTTGGGCAGCTCTGAAGCGGCTAATGAGATTTCTAGAGCGGCAGCCAAGATATTTGCCGTAGCCAATGTCCATCAACATATGCATGTCGGCAAGGCTGTCACTACACTCGATTGCGCTGACTACCTGATTCGATTGTGCGCTGGCTTATCAATAATGCTAAGTAGTGGGGATAAGGCAGCAATTTCGGTCGAGGCCGTCCCGTTAACTTTAGCGAGCGAACAAATCAGTCGAATCGGCCTGATTGTTAATGAATTGGTGACTAACGCGTTGAAATATGGAGCCAACAAGGTTCACGTGCGCTTAGCACCCTTTCAGCACCAATACTGCTTAACGGTGAGCGACAACGGTAGGGGACTTCCAGCTGACTTTGATGTTGATAAAATGTCGGGGCTGGGAATGAAGGTAATCACTACGCTTGTAAAAACCTTAGGCGGTACGCTAAGTCATGGGCCCGATGCAGACTTCAACGGCACCGCGTTTCAGATGATTTTTTCACCTATATTGAGTCGCGCCATTCCGTTGGGCTAGATCCTGATCGAAAAAAGCAGCCGTTCATAAACGACTACTTCCGGCCAAAAGCAGTCATTTCCCACTCCTGGAAACATGCCCATCAGCTATAGATTTTAGGATTGAAACGACCTGTCAGGATTTGGGCTTAAGCATTAGTAACGCATTAATGTCAGATGGTAACGGGCGATACAATTACGAATCTGTCGGGTAGAACCCGGCAGGATATCCTCCGCAGGTCCACGCTTTGGCTAAGCGTTCGCGCATATGGCTAATGCCGATCAGATGGACTCAGCTCCACCGGGAGATTTTACGCAAACTTTACGGGTAGCCATGTTGAGTCAATTGATACTGTGCGGTGCTCATCAGCCAGGCGTTTTTATGTCCATTGCAGTACTGCGGCTTATCGGATTTATCCTGGGTATTTTTTTGATCACGTTGGCCGTGAGCATGGTGATTCCCATGTTTACACTGGTGGTTTATGACCGCAGTGATGATCTGTCGGCGTTTCTCTGGTCGAGCCTGATCACGTTCGTCTGTGGGCTGGCGCTGATTATTCGCGGGCGTCCAGATGTTGCCCAACTTCGTCCACGAGATATGTACCTGTTGACCACGGCCAGTTGGGTTGTCGTCTGCGCCTTTGCGGCTTTGCCGATGGTGCTCATCCATCACATCAGCTATACCGATGCATTTTTTGAAACGATGTCCGGCATCACCACCACCGGCTCGACGATTTTGACGGGGCTGGATACCGCGTCACCAGGATTACTGATTTGGCGCTCGATGCTGCACTGGCTCGGGGGAATTGGTTTTATCGGCATGGCTGTGGCGATTTTGCCTTTGTTGCGAGTCGGCGGCATGCGTTTGTTTCAGACAGAATCTTCAGACTGGTCAGAGAAAGTGACACCACGCTCTCACGTCGCGGCGAAATATATTCTGGTGCTCTACCTCGGGCTGACCGGGGTGTCCGCTCTGGCGTTATGGGTAGCGGGCATGACGCCTTTCGAAGCGATCAATCATGCGATGTCATTTATTTCAACGGGCGGCTTTTCAACCTCGGATGCATCCCTGGCGCACTGGCCTCAACCGGCTATTCATTGGGTATCCGTGGTCGTCATGATACTCGGCAGCCTGCCTTTCACCTTGTATGTCGCCACACTACGGGGCAACAGACGTGCATTATTAAAAGACCATCAGGTGCGAGGGTTCATTGGGTTTCTGGTGATTACCTGGCTGCTATTTGGTACGTGGTTGTGCTTTAACAGTAATTACAGCTGGTGGGAAGCGTTTCGTATCGTGGCCGTCAATGTAACCTCGGTGGTCACGACCACGGGTTTAGCCCTCGGGGATTACACCTTATGGGGCAGCTTTTCTGTTTTGCTGTTTTTCTATTTGACCTTCGTCGGCGGATGCTCTGGGTCTACGGCGGGAGGGCTTAAAATATTCCGCTTTCAGGTCGCCTCCTCATTGCTGATGGGCAGCCTGAATCAACTGATTCATCCTCGTGCGGTTATCCGGAAAAAATACAACGGCCATTTCATCGACGAAGACATCGCACGTTCACTGCTGACCTTTTCATTCTTTTTCACCATCACCATCGGTGGCATTGCCCTGGGGTTGGCGCTGATCGGTCTTGATTGGACGACAGCCTTAAGCGGTGCTGCCACCGCAGTATGCAACGTGGGTCCCGGACTGGGGACGATCATTGGTCCAGCGGGCAACTTCTCGACTTTGCCGGATGCGGCAAAATGGCTGCTGACGGTCGGCATGCTCTTGGGAAGGCTGGAAATTTTGACCGTGCTGGTGCTGCTCACACCAGTCTTTTGGAGGTACTAATTGGGTTGGTAGGAGCGCGTTTTTTATACCTGCCCGCCGTGGGCAGAAAGCTGACATCCAGGCGCGCCTTAATTTGGCGACCTGTCCACACGCATGCTGATAGGTCAGGCTTCGTAAATGTAGCTGGCGCCTAAACGGAATGTCAGGATTCCGATACCGTCAATCACAACCATGCCGAAACGGGTGCCTCTGCCAGCCAACACCGTCAGCGTTTCTGACACCATCGCTTCGCGTGCCCGCTTGGCTATCGAGCTGAATTGATCGTGGCCGGAGTCGACATTGGTGGCCTCATGCGGTAACAGGGCTCATTGGTTTACGCAGGGTGTCAAGTCGTGAGCCGCTGTAGCGCGTTTCGCGGAAGAACCGCCAGCGGCCGAACAACCCGTACACATGCGCGACCCGGCCCTGCTCCTGATAGCCCATGCGGATATGTAGTTTGAGGGTAGGAATGTTATGTGTTTCACAAACGTCCACCACCTTTGTGCAGCCCTGCGCGTGCATGGCCTTCCACAGTGCGATCTGGCCATCGACTGAAAGACGTGTGCCGAAATAGGGCCGAATCATCTCGCCGCCGAATTCGAAGAACTCCCCGGGCTTCACCGGGAACCAGCAGCCGTAGTAGTGGCGATCATGGTAGTCACGGTTGCTACCCCAGATGAAGCCAATAGCGCTCGCCACAGGCAGCTACGGGTCGGAAGCGGTCGGTCGCGAACATCTGCTTTCGGCCAAAAGCAGCCTCTGACGACGAACCTGGCCGTTGCACAGTGGTCCAAACATCTGATGGCATCGCGACTGATCAAAGGCCTTGGGCCTGGTTCATTCAAAAGCGAAGCTTTGCAATTCACACACATCAGGGTGCGCCGGATAACGTTCAGTAGGTTCGGATACTGTCTGGTGCAGGCGCTGACTGCTGCTCCCATCCCCTGCTCCCTTTCCGGAGTACGAAAATGACTCAGTCAATGCGCTTCTTCCTATCGATCTTCCTCGCGACAGCCTCATTGGCATCAGCGAGCCTCCTGAACAATGCAGGTGCGGCAACCGCCGAGGATCTGAATGCCGACTCCCGGCAAGCGTTGCAAACGCTTTACAAGGCCACTCCATTTGCCGAAACCATTTCGCGCAATGCCAAAGCCGTGCTTGTCTTCCCGAAAATCATCAAGGCTGGCCTTGTGTTCGGTGGCAGCTATGGCGAAGGCGTGCTGATGAAGGGCGCGAAAGTGGATAGTTATTACAACTCCGTAACCGGGTCATGGGGGCTGCAGGCAGGCGCCCAATCGTACGGTTATGCGGTGTTCCTGATGACTGACAAAGCCGTGAACTATGTACGTGAGACCAAGGGCTGGGAAGTCGGCGTGGGGCCAACCGTTGTCGTGGTTGACGAAGGGGTGGCGAAGAATCTGTCGAGCTCGACTCTCAAGGACGATGCCTACGCGTTCATATTCGACCAGCAAGGGTTAATGGCCGGGGTCAGTATCGAGGGCACGAAGATCTCCCTTATCAAGCGCTGAAACCCGTCCATCAAGGCGCCTTGCGTAGTCCGCAAGACGCCCGGACAGAGCGTTATCACCGTCATCGCCAAGAGGGGGCCGAATGAATCTTCTAACCAGATGTAAGGGTGCATGTATTGCCCTGGTGCTATGCGTGGTTGTGCTCCTGACATTTTTGATTGGCTCCAGTGCTTTGCCGAGGATAGTGCCCGACATGGCTCGAGCTCCCTCTGCGCCAGTGCAACTCGACGGGATAAACGGACCTCTGTCAGCCGAGCGCAGCAAAGCCATTCTCGACCGACTTAAGTCCACCGGCGCAGAGACCGACATCTTCGATGTGCACCTCGCAATCGAAGAATCCATCTCCGGTAGCCCGCTAACGGAAGGAAACAAGGTCGACTTGCTGCAGGACGGTCCCACCACTTACCAGTCGATGATCAAAGCCATTGAAGCTGCGCGCGACCACATCAACATGGAGACCTACATCCTCGACGATGATGAAGTCGGTCAGCGTTTCGCCGCCGCACTGATCGCTCAGCAACACAAAGGCGTACAGGTCAATCTGATCCGTGACAGCGTCGGAACCCTTGGAACACCCTCAGCGTTTTTCTCTCGATTGACCGATGCGGGTATCAAAGTGCTGGAGTACAACCCCATCAATCCGGTGACGGCCAAAGTGGGCTGGGACGTGAACCAGCGCGACCACCGAAAGCTGCTGATAGTGGACGGCCGTATTGCCTTTCTCGGCGGGATCAACATCAGCAGCGTCTATTCGGGGGGCTCGTTCAGCACTCACTCGAAGACTCGCCCAACGGGTGATTTGCCCTGGCGCGATACCGACTTGCGCATCGAGGGGCCCGTGGTTGCGGACCTGCAGAAGCTGTTCATCGGAACCTGGACTGCCCAGAAAGGGGAACCACTCGCGGCTCGCGACTACTTTCCGCCACTGGAGCGCAAAGGCACCGAAGTAATTCGCGCCATCGGCAGCTCGCCCGATGAGCCGTTCAGCCAGATCTATGCGACGTTGATTTCGGCGCTGCAAAGCGCGCAGACCGAGATATGGCTGACTAACGCCTACTTTGTACCCGATCCGCAGTTACTCGCGGCACTCAAGGAGGCGGCAGCACGTGGCGTCGACGTCAAGCTGGTGCTGCCCAGCAGCACCGATTCGTGGCTGGTGTTCCATGCCGGACGCGCCTACTACAGCGAGCTGCTGGAGGCCAACGTCAAGCTTTACGAACGCCGTGGCGCGCTACTCCACGTCAAGACTGCCGTCATCGATGGCGTGTGGTCGACTGTCGGCTCCACCAACCTCGACTGGCGCAGCTTCCTGCACAACGATGAAGTCAACGTCGTTGTGCTGGGCACCGAATTTGCAAAAAAGATGCAGGCGGCATTCATGGCTGATCTGGCCAAGTCGAACGAAATCAAGCTGGAAAAGTGGCAGCGCCGCTCGTTCGCAGTAAGAGCCAAGGAGCAGATGGGACGACTCTGGGAATACTGGCTGTAAGTCGAGTGGCGCGTCGCGAATGAGGAACGGAGCTATGTGTGTTGCGCAATGGAATTGCGAGTAAAGGTGCACTACCTTGTATTGGTAACACCCTCGCGTCGCCATCCAATTCAGGTTGAGAGGTGGAATTCATGAACAACATCATCTACATCGTCGGGGTAATTGTGATTGTCGTGGTTATCCTGTCGTTTCTCGGGTTTGCATAGAGTCGAAGACCGTCTCGCATTGGCAAGGCTGCACCCCGCATCGCGAGGCACAGCCTGGTCGCGCTTGCATTGAAGTGCCGCCGGCCGAATGGCTGAAACTCAGTGCCGATGGGGATGTGCCGCTGGTCACGGCGTGCGTGCAGCCAACCCAGCGGTAAAAAATCAACCCTGTGAGTAAGGGTCTGCAGCGTCCTGCCGATAACGACAAAGCGTCGCGCTCGATTGTCGGCGTTTTATGGACCGCAAAGCATTTAGCAGGGACTTTACATGCGTCACCTCAGACACCTTACTTCCCCTCTGAATCAGCAAAAGATTGCTGACGTCACCTTCCATTTCGATCCGTCTGATCAGAACGAACTGGTGACGGTGCTTCAGCGTTTTTTTGCCGAGCCGGATCAACATGCGTTGCTGGATATTCCCGAGGAAACCCGCAGCGTGTTCCTGCTCGAAGGTGAGCGCAAATGGGTGTTGAAACACAACCGCCTGACCCACTGGAAAAAGCAGCTGCAGAATTTCCTGGGCCTCAAGCGTGTTTTCGGACTGCATGACCTGACCAACGAATTCATCAATCTGTCCGTTGTGTCCGCCAAGTCGGAATCATCGCCCAGAGTGGCTGCATTCGGCCACGTCGGACGTTTTCCTTTTCTCAAGGAAGAGTATTTGCTGGTCAGTTTTTTCGACAATCATTGCAGCGTCGATGAACGACTGATCGCCCAACCCGAGCAGGCGCAAACCCTGCTGTTGGACATATTTCAACTGTTTGGGCAGACGCTGGTCGAGGGGTTTGTGCACATGGACCCGCACCCCAAGAACATCCTGATCGGCCCCGATGGCAGGCTGCGCCTGATTGATTTCGAATGCTGCGCGCATTCGGTGCTGGATCACGACTTCAGCCTGGGTTTTCTACTGGGTTACTTCTATCGCTTCTGGTTCAACACGTTCATATCGGTTGAACACTACAACGCGTGCTGTGAACGCTACCTGAAGCATCAGCACCCGTCATTGAACCGTGAAGTTTTCCAGGCGGTGTATGAACGCTTTCGGGACCGTGATGTTTCCCGTAGCACGCGTTACCGCATCCTCACGTGCCCCAAGGCCCAAGCCGCATTCCTGCACGAGTTGAGGTAACCGGCAGCGGTTGGCTCAGCCTTGTTTCAAATCGAGGCAGTAGGTGTAGTAACCCGTATCACGCACATAGCCCAAGGATTCGTACAACCGTTGCGCGCCGACATTGTCCGTGGCCGTTTCCAGCACCATGCCTTTGGCACCGGTCAACAATGCAAAGGCTCGCGCGGTGTTCATCAGCAACGTGCCTACCCCTTGCCCTCGGGCGGCGGGTGTTGTGAAGAGGTCGCCTAACAGCCAGGTGCGGTGCGCGTCGATGGAGGAGAACGTCGGGAACAACTGGACGAATCCCAGCGCCTCGCCGCTGGGGGCCTGGGCGAAGAAGATCGCGGATTCGTCCCGGGCAATGCGCTCGGCGATGAACTCGCGAGACTGCGGCAGGTTCGACGGCTGGCCGTAGAAGCCTCGATAAGCGTCGAAGAGGCTGGCGATTTTATCGAGGTGGGATGCGTCGGCGCGCAGGGCCTGGATGTCCATGTTGATCGTCTCCTTGCGGATTGATTGGATGAGCGGGAAAAGGGAAATGTAGATCAAAAGATCGCAGCCTGCGGCAGCTCCTACAAGGGATGTAGGAGCTGCCGAAGGCTGCGATCTTTTTGGGTTAACCCAAATTTCCGCTTTCCTCCTTAAGGTCTTTCAGCTCCGCTCAGGGGCCACCGCCGGCATTGATGTCCTGGCCAGCCCGTAATAAAGAATCCCCGGCACCACCAGACCGACGATCCAGGAAATATCGACACCGCCGAGCTGCGCCACCATCGGCCCGGAGTAGAAGTGCGTATCGACGAAGGGCAACTGGATCAATACACCGATGACATACACGCTGATCCCGCGCATGTTCCAGCGACCATAACGGCCCGCCGGGTCGGACAACGCAGGGATGTCATAGCGCTCTTTGTTGATGAAGTAGTAATCCACCAGATTGATCGCGCTCCACGGTGTGAAGAAGGTCAGCAAAAACAGGATGAAGTACTTGAAGGTGTTGAGAAACGAGTACTGCCCCAGCAGCGCGAGCGTAGTGGATGCCGCGACAATCACCAACACAAACACCATCCGCTGCCGGGCGGAAATCTCCAGACGACTGCGGAAACCACTGATGATGGTGGCCACGCACATGAAGCTGCCATAAGCGTTGAGCGTGGACACCGTGACCTTGCCGAACACCACGCTCAAGTACAGCAGGGACGCCATCACACCGGTACTGCCCAACCCGACGATGGTCGCCACCTCGTGACCGCGGAAGTTCGCACCGGCCAACGCCGCGGCGAACACCCCCAGCACCATGGACGCCTGGGCGCCCAGCACCGTTCCAAGCCCGACGGCAGCGAACGTCTTCCACGAGGAGGTCTTGCTCGGCAGATAGCGTGAGTAGTCAGCTACATAAGGGCCAAAGGCGATCTGCCAGGACGCGGACAACGACACCGCCAGCAGGAAAGTACTCCAGCCGAAGTGACGGTTTTCCAGCAACAGGCCGATATCGTTGAGGGTCATCAACCGGGTAAACAGATAGACGAAGGCGATGATGCCCAACACGCTGGCCACCCGGCCGACCAGGTGGATGACCCGGTAACCGAAGATCGTCAGAAACGCGATGCACGAGGCAAAAATCAGGATGCCGGCGCTGTCGCTGACATGGATCAATTGGGCAATCGCCTGCCCCGACAACACCGCGCCGGTGGCGCTGAAACCGAGGTACATCAGGCACACCAGGACAATCGGGATGGCCGCCCCATAGACCCCGAACTGCACACGACTGGAGATCATCTGCGGCAGCCCGAGCTTGGGCCCTTGGGCCGCGTGCAGGGCAACTACTGCACCGCCGAGTACCTGGCCGATCAGCAAGCCGATGAGCGACCAGAACACATCGCCGCCCAGCACCACGGCCAGGGCGCCGGTGACGATCGCCGTGATCTGCAGGTTGGCGCCGAGCCACAGGGTGAACTGGCTGTAGAGGCTGCCATGCCGCTCGGCCTCGGGGATGTAATCGATCGAACGTGTCTCGATCAGGGGACTTCGCTGCTGACTATCGCTGACCTTGGTCATTACGGTGTTTTCCTTTGAGGCGCTTGTTTTTATGGTGTGGGCTCGAACGCTTAGAACGCCTTGCTGGCACTGGCAACCACAGTGGCCGTGCACAGATCACCATAGCCGTACCAGCTCGTGCATTCGCTTTTCGACAGGTCGGTATCAATGTAGCTAAGGCCCCAGGTCACGCCCACGAAGTCACGGGTCAACTTGGCTTCCCACTCGCTGTAGGCATCACGACTTTCGCCGCTGGCGGACCAGAAAGCCGGGTCTTTGACATCGTTGCGACCCACGCGCAGGTCCAGGCCGATTTCGGCCGGCAATTCGATTTTGTAGCTGAGGTAGGTGTAAAGGGTGTCCTGGTCCTCGCCAAAGAAGTTCGGCGTATCGTTTGAGTAGTTAGCGCCGAGCTTCACGCCATAAACGTCAAGGACGGCGTAGACCTCACTCAGGTTGAATTGGCCCTCTTTTGGATAGTCGTACTTGATGTACCCCAGATCGAGGCTGATGGCCTCGGTCGCCTGCCAGTAGTAGCCCGCGTAATACTCGAGTTCCTGCCGCGTCTTGAACTCGCCGCCGAAATCGACATTCGAGGTCCAGGCGCCAACGTACAGGCCGCTGCTGTGCACCAGCGTGGCGCCGGTCTGAGCCGCCGGATCACCCAGGGTTTGCGAAATGCCACGGGTGCGGTAGTCGCTGAAGACTCCCAGGGTCATGTCCAGGCTGAAGTCATCGTTGAGTGTCAGTGCCTGGGTGGTCAGGGGTGCCAATACAAGAGTGGCAAGGGTCAATACTGAGCGTGCGTTCATACAAGTCTCTTATTGTTATGGAGGTGCGGGTTATTTCGGGCATGGCGATGCCGAGCCCCTCGTCATGCGAGGAGCCAGGCGTCTTTTGCGTGGTGCGGGTGAAGGGAGGGTCTGGACGCGGGCGCGTACACCTCTTTGCCGGCGAAGAAGGTCTTCAGGACCTTGGTGTCGAACAGTTCGTCGTCGCTGACCTTGAAGACATCGCGGTCGAGGATGATCAAATCGGCCTGTTTGCCGGGCGTCAGCGAACCAATCTGCTGCTCCAGGCGCAGGGCCTTGGCGGCATTGAGCGTGTAGGCGTAGAACATGGTCTGGCGATCGATGCTTTCCTTGGCATTCAACACGCCCAATGGCCCTTTGCGCGTGCTGGCCTGAGCGATGGCGTTCCATGGATTGGGGCTGGATACCGGCCAGTCACTGCCACCGGCGATGACCGCACCGGCGTTATGCAGGGACTTGGCGGGATACTGATAACCGTAGGCAAACGCGCTGATATAGGGTTTGACGAGCTCGACGGTGTAACTCTCGCCGGTGGCCCACAGCAATTGCATGGAAGCGATCACGCCAAGTTGCTTGAAGCGCGGAAACTCTTTCGGGTTGACCAGTTGCAGGTGGCTGATGCTATGAGCCACCTGTGTCGGGTTGAGTTTGCGCGCGTAGGCAAAACCATTGAGTGATTCACGCACCGCACGGTCGCCGACCGCATGCATGTGCACAATCCAGTCGCGCTTCTCCGCTGCCACGACCAACTCACCGAAGTGCGCGGGGTCGATCAGCAGTTGACCGTTTTTATGGCTGTTCTTGAAGGGAACGATCACCGCGGCGGTCTGCCCCGGAAACTCGAGAACGCCGTCAGCGAATACCTTGATGCCAGGAAAACTCAGGTTGGGCACACCCTCGAATTTCTTCATCACCTTGGCCAGCACTTCCAGGTCGGCAGGTCGGCTTTTCGGGTTGGCCAACAGCAGCGCGGCGACGTGGGCATTGAGCTCGCCCTTCTCTGCCAGTTCGCGGTAAAGCGGCAGCACGCCGTAACTCTGCTCGGTTGCCTTGAAATCGAACAGCGAATCGCCACTGCCGGCATTCGCCGCCGCGTCCATCCAGGCGGTGACGCCGTATTGATTGTTGACCTTCACCGCCTCGCGGGCGGCTTTCAACATGATCTCGTCGCTGGGCGCGGGGATCTGGCTGCGTATCAGGTCCCAGCGAGACTCGGAAAAATAGCCATTGGGTATGAAATCCGCGTCATGACCCACATAGCTGCGATCCTGTTCCGACAGGCCTTTTACCAGTGTCGCGTCGATCTTCAGACGCTTGAGCATGGCGTTGTTGGCCCAGCCGGTGTGCCCGTCGATCCCGCTGAGGACCACCGGTTGATCCACCCAGCGTCCCTGATTGAAGCGCTGGCCCAGCTCACGGCTCTTGTCCCAATAGGCCGAACTGACCCCGGCGATGCTGATCACGTCACCGGCACGCGCAATGCCCGCCTGATCCTGTTCGATAATCCACTGTTCAAGCTCCGGCAACGGCTTGACTTCATCCAGCAGGTTGGCCCCCATGCTGTCGAAGGCCGCAACCACCGGGTGACTGTGGGTATCAATCATTCCGGGCATCAGCACCTTGCCCGCCAGATCGATCCGTTGCGTGCGGGTGTCGGCCAGGGCGTTGATCTCGGCATTACTGCCCACTTTGAGAATCTTGCCGTCTTGCACGGCCACTGCCTGGACCAGTCCCTGACCGGGTTCGGCGGTGAATACCTTGCCGTTGAACAACACAAGGTCAGCGGCGGCCATGGCTTGCACCGAAGAAAAGGCCAGGGCTGCGGCTAACAGGTTTGGAATAAATCGCTGCATCGGAACACTCTCTTGTTTTTATTGGGCTGGGCGGGCGGTTGATGCCTGGGACAACGCCTTCGGATCAAGGCCAACGAACGGCGCCTTGGCCCACACGACCTGGCCGCCCACTACCGTCAGCAGCACGTTATTTCGAGCCAATTCCTCCTCGGGGACCTGCATGAAGTTCTTGTCCAGTACGATCAGGTCCGCGAACTTGCCGACCTCGACCGAACCGACGACAGCGTCCAGTTTCAGCTGCTCCGCAGCGTTCATGGTGATGGTGCGCAACACTTCAGTGCGCGACAGCGCCGGGTCGGCATTCAGCCTCCCCGCATACTTGGGGCCGTAGCTGTGCGGGTTCAGCGGATCACCTGAGCGGGTGACACCGATTTTCAGCGCCAGGAACTCGTCGAGCGGGTCGACGGGCCAGTCGCTGCCATACGCCACGCGGCCGCCGGCACGAGCGATGCTGCCGGAGGGCTCCATGCGGGCAAATCGCGCAGCCCCCAGATGCTCGTTGGTACCGTCGACCGTAGAGGGCGCCTGCTGGGCCCACTGGAAGGACATGTGGGCGGTCACGTCGAGCGCCTTGAAACGCGCATAGTCGGCAGGGTCCACCGACTCGTTGTGAGTAATGGCCGGGCGGAAGCCATTGCCAGGCAGTTGCTGGCGCACGTATTCGATACCGTTCAGTGAGTCACGCACCGCGCGGTCTCCGGTGGCATGAAGGTGCGGATCGAGGCCGGCCTGAACGGCCTTCAGCAGCAACGGGTTGAGCACCTTCGGCGGGAAGTAAAGCTCACCGGTGTTCTTGCCGGGTGTCCACTTCGGCGCCGTGTCGGTGCCAGCGTTGCGCAGGTACGGCGTCAACATTGCACCCGTGTCCGCCGGCGCGTTGATGATGCCGTCCATGAACAATTTGACGTGGCGCATGCTCACGCCCGGTGCAACTTTTGCTTCGCCCTGGTCGTAGGTATCAGCCAACGCCTTGGCGTCGGCGATGGTCTTCGCCGGGTCTGCCGTGGCGGCCCCAGGGTCAAGTTTGATCGCCAACAAGGCCCGGGCCGTCAGCTCACCCGATTGCTGCAGGGTGGTAAACGCTTTGCCGTTTTCCGGCCCCGACAAGGCATCGAAGAAACTGGTGATGCCTTGCTGGCGCATGGCGTCGAGCGCCGCACGGGTCTGATTGAGTTTCTCTGCGTCGGTGGCGGGCGGCACCACGGCGGCCATGGCCTCGGCGGCTCCGTCTTCGCAGATGCCGTTCGGGTTGCCGGCGCTGTCGCGCACGTACTTGCCATCACCGGGATTGGCCGTGTGCTTGTTGATGCCGGCGACCGCCAGGCCACGAGAGTTGGTCAGCACCGTATGGAAGTCGGTGGAACGGACTTGAATCGGACGGTTGGTCTTGAGCGCTTCCAGTGTCGATTTATCGGGGTCACCGTCGAGTCCGGTCATGCCAATGCGGTCCCAGCTGCCCACTTCGAGCCAGACATCGGGGCCTTTGTCCTTGTCGGCATCCAGGCACGCCTGAATGGTTTCCTGGAAAACCTTGCGGGTCATCGTCTGGTATTTCAGGTCGCACAAGGTCATGGCGCGACCGCCATCCCCCGGATGCATGTGCGCATCAACGAAGCCCGGCATCACCATGCGACCTGCCAGATCGATCAGCTGTGTCTGCGTGCCGATGTAAGAGGAAACCCCTTCATCGCTGCCGACATAAACGATCTTCCCCCCCGTGACGGCGATCGCCTGCTGCACGGAATTCTTGCCGTCGACGGTGTAGACATAGCCGTTGCGCATGACCATGTCGGCACCTGTCGAAGCGTGTGTCTGACACCCCACCAGCGCCACACAGGAAAATGCCGTTGTCGCGGCAACGGCGATAAATAGCCTGGAAAATTTCAACTGCCTCACCTCTATTTTTATAGTTTTGGAAGTGGCCCGAACGGACGGTCGCAAGCCCCTGATATGCAGGGCACACGATATAGAGCGCAGCAGAAGTACGGACCTCCACAAATGAGGAGGGGTCAGGCAAATACCGGTCAGTTGAGCAGCAACGCATACTTTGTAGCAGCTGCCGAAGGCTGCGTTCGGCTGCGCAGC
>NZ_JBBWCB010000133.1:0-14332 GCF_039888995.1 Pseudomonas rossensis
ATTACGTTCTGCCTCATCGACGAGAGGAGCGCGTTTATCCCCGGACTATAAGGCTCAAATCCCCGAAGTATCCGATAAAAAACAAAAATGCCAGTCAGCTTAACTGACTGGCATTAGCCGCCTGCCCTCTTTCGAGCGCAGGCGGCCGTTTCGTTTATCGCCCGTTAAGCTTCAGTAGCTACACGCTTTTGCTTTGACCGCCGCGACATCATGTTCAAACCCTCGATCGTCGCCGAGAACGCCATGGCCGCGTAGACGTAGCCTTTCGGTACGTGGGCGCCGAAGCCTTCGGCGATCAGCGTCATGCCGATCATGATCAGGAAGCCCAGCGCCAGCATCACCACCGTCGGGTTGTCGTTGATGAACTTGGCCAAAGGATCAGCCGCCAGCAACATCACCAGTACCGACACCACCACCGCGATGATCATGATCGGCAAATGCTCGGTCATGCCGACAGCGGTAATGATGCTGTCGATGGAAAACACCATGTCCAGCATCAGGATCTGACCGATGGCGGCAGCGAAGCCAAGCGTCACGGCCGAAGTAGCCGACTTCGGATCATCCGGTGCCGGGTCCATGCTGTGATGGATCTCGGTGGTCGCCTTCCACAACAGGAACAAGCCACCGGCGATCAGGATCATGTCTTTCCAGGAGAACGCATGGCCGAGAATGTCGATCACAGGCTCAGTCAACTGGACGATGAACGCGATAGTGCTCAACAGCGCCAGTCGCAGGATCAGCGCCATGCCGATACCGATGCGCCGTGCCTTCTGCCGGTGCTGCTCGGGCAGTTTATTGGTCAGGATCGAAATGAAGATCAGGTTATCGATGCCGAGCACGATTTCCATGACGATCAACGTGGCCAGGGCAACCCAGGCGGTGGGGCTTGCAGCAAGTTCTAAAAGGTATTCCATGGGTCAGTCCTGACTCTTTTAAGACGGTTTAGATTTCCTGGGACGAAGATTCGGTTTTGTCTTTATCTTCGTTTGATGATTCTTTCTTGCTGATCAACCCGCCAGTGGCATCACTGATTGCCTGCTCTGCGGCTTTGTGGGTGTCGTCGATCGCTTGTTTGGCGGTTTCGGCAGCCTTGCCCATCAGTTGCTGAGCGCTTTTCTCGGCCTGGTCGCAACCGGCCAATACCAGTAAAGACGTAATCAGCAGTGCCGTGGTTTTAAGCTTCATGATGCTTTCCTCGATAGAACAGACAGGGCGAAAAGGCCACCCGTCGATAGCGAGGCATTCTAGGGAGGCAAACACTTCAGGAAAATTCGTATTTTTAGCGGTTATACTTCGGTTTTAACGAACTGTAGGTCGCCATGCTCAACTATCGACAGCTGCATTACTTCTGGGTGGTGGCCAAGACCGGCAGCATCGTGCGCGCCTGCGAGCAACTGAACCTGACGCCGCAGACCATCAGCGGGCAGATTTCCCTGCTCGAACAAACCTATGGCATCGAGCTGTTTCGCCGGGTCGGCCGGCAACTGGAACTCACTGAGGCCGGCCGTCAGACACTGCCCTACGCCGAGCAAATGTTTCAGCTGGGCGGCGAACTGGAGCTGATGCTGCGAGCACAGCCCAACGAACAGCAGATTCTGTTTCGGGTGGGTGTGGCCGACGTGGTGCCCAAATCCATCGTCTATCGCCTGATTGCGCCGACCATGGAATTGAGCGAGCCGCTGCGCATCACCTGTCGCGAAGACAAACTGGAACGCCTGCTCGCCGACCTGGCGATCCAGCGTCTCGACCTGGTGATCTCCGACAGCCCGATGCCCTCGCACCTGGACATCAAGGGCTACAGCCAGAAACTCGGAGAATGCGGGATCAGCTTCTTCGCCACTGCTGAACTGGCGGCGCAATACGGTCAGGATTTCCCCCGCAGCCTGCACGGCGCACCGCTGCTGATTCCAGGGCCGGAGACCGTGGTGCGCAGTCGCTTGCAGCGCTGGTTTGCCGAGCAGCAGATCCAGCCGCGTATTGTCGGCGAGTTCGACGACAGCGCCTTGATGCAGGCTTTCGGCCAATCCGGCAGCGGGATCTTCATCGGCCCGAGCGTGATTGCCGATGAGGTAATACGCCAATACGGCGTGGAATTGATTGGCCAGACCGACGCGGTGACCGAGTCGTTCTACGCCATTTCGGTGGAACGCAAGGTCAAGCACCCCGGCATTGTCGCCATTACCGAAGGTGCCCGACGCGAGCTGTTCACCGAGATGTGAGGTGTCAGGCGCAGACTTCGCGGGGCTTGAAGGTCATCAACGCGATGGCCAAGAGGATCGAGGCGAGGATAAAAGCGGCCGCCGCGACACCAAGACCTTGCAGGCCTACACCGTCGATGACCCTACCGCCGATCATGGCGCCCAGGCCGATCCCGAGGTTAGCCCCGGCAATGTTCAGCGATGCCGCGAACGCCGGCGCTTCGGGTGCAGCCTTCATCAATCGCACATGGCTGACCAGGAACAACGCCGCCTGAGTCACGCCCCAAATCCCCATCGCCGCTGCCAGCCCCAGCGGCGAATGAATGTTGGGCACCAACGCCACCAGGCCGGCGATCATGAATGCGCAGAACATCATCGAAGCGATCAACGGATGACGATCCACCGCGCGGCCGCCCAATGAGTTGCCGATCAAGCCGACCGCGCCGAAGCCCATCAGGCACCAGCCGACCACCGTGCCGCTGAAACCGGCCAGTCGCTCAAGAATGTCCGCCAGATAGGTGTAAGCGGTAAACATGCCGCTAAACACCAGGATCGACAGCAGCACATGCCCCACCATCAGCGGGCTGCGCAGGATCCTGAACTGTGACCGAAAGCTCACCTGATGCTGATGCAGATTGGTTTTTGGCAGGTAGATAAACAGCAGCAACGCCTTGGCAAACGCGATCACCGCCAGAATGCCGAAGGCACTGCGCCAACCGAACGCATCGGAGATCAGTGTGCCCACCGGAATGCCGAACACGGTGGCGCAGACAATGCCGAAACCGATCTTGGCGATGGCGCGACCGGCGTAGTCCGGGCCGACGATGTCCACCGCGGTTTCACTGGCCAGCGCCCAGAACACTGGCAGCCCCAACGCGGGGATCAACCGGGCGACGGACATCACCCAGATGTTCGGTGCAAACGCCGCCAGGGTGTTGGCCAGGCCGAACATGATCAGCACCGAGATGAACAATTTGCGGCGCTCGAACCGGGCGAAATAGGCGGTCAGGAACGGCCCGAATGCGGCGACCGTGAAGGCGAACAAGGTCACCAGCAAACCCGCTTGCGGGATGGTGACTTCAAGGTCTCGAGCGATCGCCGGCAACAGGCCGACGATGACGAATTCCGTGGTCAGCACCGTGAAACCGGCGGCAGACAACAGAAGGATGGGCAACAGCATGCAGAACTCCAGAAAACGACGACACCAGCGATAGCCCGAAGGCCCACTGGCATGACTTGAAAATGAGGATGGCGAATCTTAACAGAGTGTTTCCGATCAGGGTTGCACGAACCTGCCGATCTCGTTGACCCACGGGCGGCAGATCGTCACAGGTCTGAAGATAAAGGCCACGCTGTGATAAAGTCCGCGCCCCGCGATACGTACACCCTATTCATCGGCCATTGATTGGCATTGATGTCGCGATACCCCGCACCTAAAAAAATCAGAGATGCCGTTTTATGACCGCTCCATCCCCTTCTCTATGGTTACGCCTGAAACGCTTAAGCCTGGTCACACAAATCATCATCGGCCTCATCGCCGGGATTGCCCTGGCCCTGTTCGCGCCGGAGGTGGCGAAGTCCACTGCGTTCATCGGCAAAGTCTTCGTAGCGGCGCTTAAAGCTGTCGCGCCGATTCTGGTGTTCGTGCTGGTCATGGCCTCGATTGCCAACCATAAGCACGGCCAGGAAACCCACATCCGGCCGATTCTGTTTCTGTATCTGCTGGGGACTTTCGCGGCGGCGGTGGTGGCCGTTGTCGCCAGTACGTTGTTCCCCTCGAGCCTGGTATTGGCAACTCACGACGTTGCGGTCACCGCGCCGGGCGGTATCAGTGAAGTGCTGCAAAGTCTGCTGTTGAGCGTGGTCGACAACCCGGTCAGTGCGCTGATGAATGCCAACTTCATCGGCATTCTGGCGTGGGCGATTGGTATGGGCGTTGCCATTCGCCATGCCGGCGACACCACTCGCGAGGTGCTCGGCGACGTGTCTAACGGCGTGACCCTGATCGTGCGTTTGGTGATTCGTTTCGCGCCACTGGGGATCTTCGGCCTGGTGGCTTCGACCCTCGCCACCTCCGGTTTCGGTGCCTTGATCGGCTATGTGCATCTGCTGGCGGTTTTGCTGGGCTGCATGCTGTTTGTGGCGCTGGTGATGAACCCGGTCATCGTGTTCTGGAAACTGCGTCGCAACCCTTATCCGCTGGTGATCACGTGCTTGCGCGAAAGCGGTATCACTGCATTTTTCACCCGCAGCTCGGCGGCGAACATTCCGGTCAATCTGGAATTGAGCAAGCGCCTGGGCCTGCACGAAGACACCTACTCGGTCTCGATCCCGCTGGGCGCAACCATCAACATGGCGGGCGCGGCGATCACCATTACCGTGCTGACCCTGGCCGCCGTGCATACGCTGGGCATCGCCGTGGACATTCCGACCGCCATCCTGCTGAGCGTCGTCGCGGCGATCTGTGCCTGTGGCGCTTCGGGCGTGGCGGGCGGCTCGTTGCTGTTGATTCCACTGGCGTGCAGCCTGTTTGGCATCCCCAGTGAAATCGCCATGCAGGTGGTGGCCGTCGGGTTCATCATCGGTGTGCTGCAGGACTCGGCGGAAACGGCGCTGAACTCCTCCACCGACGTACTGTTTACCGCGGCGGCGTGCCTGGGCGAAGACGAGAGAGCCCAGCGTCTGGCGTAACAAAGATCAAAAGATCGCAGCCTCGTTTCACTCGACAGCTCCTACAGGCGGTACGCATCTCAATGTAGGAGCTGTCGAGTGAAACGAGGCTGCGATCTTTTGATTCAAAAAAAACCCGCCAAGGTTCACACCTTGGCGGGCTTTTTTACGCAGGGAGGTTTAGAACGCGCCCATGTAATCGCGCTTGCCTACTTCCACACCGTTGTGACGCAGCAGTGCGTAGGTGGTGGTGACGTGGAAGAAGAATTGCGGCAGACCGTAGCTCAGCAGGTAAGCCTGGCCAGTGAAGCGCTTCTCTTTCGGCGTGCCCTGACGGGTGATGATTTCGATGCCTTCCTTGCCGTCGATCTGTTCCGGCTTGATCTCGCCGATGAAGGCCAGCACTTTGGCGATCAGCGCTTGCAGCTCGGCGAAGGTGGTTTCGGTGTCGTCGTATTTCGGCAGTTCAACTTCGGCCAGACGCGCGGAAACGCCCTTGGCGAAATCAACGGCGATCTGCACCTGACGGACCAGCGGGAACATGTCCGGGTACAGACGGGCTTGCAGGAAAGCATTCGGGTCGATGTTCTTGGCGGTGGCGTGGGCTTCGGCCTTGTTCAAAACATCGCTCAGGGCGTTGAGCATTTGTTTGAAAACCGGGACGGAAGCGGCGTACAGAGAAATAGTCATGGCAGTCTCGTGTTGTGACAGGAGGGAAACGTGGGGCGATTATAGCCATGCGCGGTCCCAGGTGAAGCGATAGATATTGGCTGGCTGTCCGGGATGACAACGGCCGTTATCGGCATCGACACCGACGATCGACCACTGTGCGCGCGAAGTTTCCCCCAGTTCACGGGCGGCCTGCGGATTGAAACACCGGCTCAGCAGTTCATCCGGCACCAAGGCGTACGCCTGACGATGCTCGCGCAGCCATTGAGCGGCCTGCTCGACCGTGGAGCCGATCATTCCGAAATGCACGATCGGCTGTCGGGCGAACAACCAGTGACCCTCGCGCCAGTTGACCAGCACCAGGTCTGCGCCCTGGGTCATCGCCGCTGCTTGCGCCATCAGCGCTTCGTGGGGATTGGGTCCGTCCTTGACCGGATCGACGAAACCGCGAGCGAACCACAGCGTGAACCACGTGACGGCCAACACCTGGAACACCCGCCGACCGCGCGGGCGCTTGCCGAACCAGCGCTTGAGCAGCCACGGAATCAGCGGCGCTGCAACCAGCACCAGCCCTGGCAACGCCGGATAAATGTACAACTTGCGTTTGCCGCTGCTCACGCAAAAGAACAGTACCACCAGTACGACCCAACCCAGCAGCACCAGCACTCGACCGTCACG
This sequence comes from Pseudomonas rossensis, assembly GCF_039888995.1. NCBI lineage: Bacteria > Pseudomonadati > Pseudomonadota > Gammaproteobacteria > Pseudomonadales > Pseudomonadaceae > Pseudomonas > Pseudomonas rossensis. Next base: position 6,216 of record NZ_JBBWCB010000133.1, read on the forward strand.
CTTGCGCAACTGCCGCCGCCAGGCGGGCACGAGCCACGGCAAGGCAAGCACCAACGGCATCCAGTATTGCGGGATGACGTTGACGAAGAAATACCAGAACGGTTCTCGGTGATCCCACGCGGCGGCATAACGCCCCGCTGTCTGGCGCAGCAGAATTTCCCGTGCGTAGGCGATTTCGTCAGCGGCGCCATTGAATGCGATGGACACCGCCAAGGGCAGCAGCCAGATCGCGACGGCGCCAAGCACCACCAAAAAACCCAGGCACCACTTGCGCGCCTCACCCGGCATGGCCACCACCCCAGGCCAGCCTTTGCGCACCGCGTAGGCATACGGAATCAGCATCAACGCCGGGACGAAGCCGACCCCTTTGGTGATCACGCCAATGCCCATGGCGGCGCATCCCGCGTAAAACCAACGCCAGGCGGGCCCGAGCAGCAGGTGACGAGCCAGGCCGTACAGGCCCAGAGAGGTGAACAGAATCAGAAAACTGTCGATCTGACCGGTCCGCAGAATGCTGTACGTCTGATACGTGGCCAGGTACAACAGCGCTGCTGTTCGTCCGGCCCGCTGATTCCATAACCGGCGACCCAGGTCGTAAAGCATGGCCGTGACCGATGTGGCAGACAAAAGCCCCGGAATATAAAGGGCAAGGGCGGGCATCCCGGTGATCCAGGTGAAAAACGCCACCGTCCACATGAAAATCGGTGGTTTATCGCCGTAGATCTCGGCGGCTCGGTGCGGAATCAACCAAGAACCGTTGTGCAGCATCTCCAGCGCAACGCCGAGGAAACGCTCCTCGTCGACATTCTGCGGCTGACGCAGACCGAACCCGGCGCCGACCAATAAAAGAGCAAGCAACATCAGGCCCAGGCATTCGACACCGGGTGACAGGGTTCGGCGCACGGTTCAGTCCTTCAAGGTTTTGCTGCGGGCAATCAATTGCAGGTTGCGCAAATAGACGATGGAGCCGAACGCCTGACCGGCGATGAAAACCGGGTCCTGTCGGTAAATGGCGTAAGCAAACAGCAGCGCACTGCCGACGATGCTCAGGTACCAGAAGCTCACCGGAATTACGCTGCGCTTCTTGTATTCGCTGTACAGCCACTGCAGGGCAAAGCGACCGGTGAAGGCGATCTGGCCACTGAAACCGACCACCAGCCACAGGGTTTCGCGGGACAGGTTCATCCTTCGATCTCCTGCGCATGGGCATGCAGACGCGTGCGCCTGATCAGCCACCAGACGCCGATCAGATCGAGAATGCCCACCAGGGCGCGGTCGATGTTTCCGTATTTGGATACCCCGGCCGTGCGGGGCCGATGGTTGACCGGATGGGTGATCATCCGGCCGTTATGACGCTGGATCAGCGCAGGAATGAACCGGTGCATGTGGTCGAAGTACGGCAAGCGCAGAAACGCCCCCCGCTGTATCAGTTTCAGCCCGCAGCCGGTGTCCGGCGTCTGGTCCTTGAGCATCCGGCTACGCAACCCGTTGGCAAAACGCGAGGCCCAGCGCTTGCTCGTGGTATCGCGCCGGTTGACTCGGTGCCCGGCCACCAACTGAAGGTCGACGCTCCCCTGCTCGCTGCGCACTAATGCCAGCATGCCGGGGATATCCGCCGGGTCGTTCTGACCGTCGCCATCGAGCGTGGCCAGCCATTGGCCACGAGCGGCGAGCGCCGCATGGTAGAGCGAAGTGCTCTGCCCCAGCGAACGCTCATGGCGCAGGATACGCAACGTGCTCAGGCCGCTGTGCCGGGTCTGCCGCAGTTCCTGCAAGGAAGCGTCAGTACTGCCATCGTCCACGACGATGATTTCATACGCCTCATCGACCAGTGCGATACGAATTTCTTCGAGCAGCGATTTGAGATTGCTCGCCTCGTTCTTTGCCGGAATCAGGACGGATACAAATATGTCTTGGCTCATAGAGACCCCTATTACCCTGGATTCTTATGATCAAGGGCCAACGTTTCATCTCTGATAAAAGTGGCGGTACCACTTCACAAATTCCGCGACGCCGGCCTCAACCGTCACTTGTGGACGGAAATCGATCCACTGCGCCAATGCCGACACATCCGCCCAGGTCTTGACCACATCGCCAGCCTGCAGCGGCAGGAAGTTGCGCCAGGCCTTCCTATCCAATGCCGACTCCAGACAATCGACGAAATCCAGCAGCGCCACCGGCGTGCCGCGCCCGATGTTGAAGATCCGGTTGGCGCCATCGCCAGGTCCGTCCGATAACGGCGGTCTTGGGCGCAGGCGCGCAATGCTTTCGACGATGTCGTCGATGTAGGTAAAGTCGCGCGACATCTGGCCTTGGTTGTAGAGGTCAATCGGCCTGCCGTTGAGGATCGCTTCGGTAAATTTGAACAGCGCCATGTCGGGGCGCCCCCAAGGTCCGTAAACGGTAAAAAAACGCAGGCCGCTGGCCTTCAGTCCATACAGATGGCTGTAGCTGTGAGCCATCAGCTCATTGGCACGTTTGCTGGCGGCATACAGGGAAATCGGATGGTCGACGGCGTCTTCGACGCTGAACGGCATTTTGCTGTTGGTGCCGTACACCGAGCTGCTCGATGCATAAATCAGATGCTCGGGGCGATGGTGCCGGCAGGCTTCCAGCACATTCAGAAAACCCACCAGGTTCGATTGCGCATACACGTCCGGGTTGTCCAGCGAGTAGCGAACGCCCGCCTGGGCAGCCAGATGGATAACCTCTGTGAAGCCGTGATCCTTGAACAGTGCCATCAAGGCCGATTTGTCGACGATATCCAGTGTCTGGAAACGAAAGCCCGACAAGGGCTTCAGCTCCTCAAGCCGTGCGTGTTTGAGTTCCACGCTGTAGTAGTCGTTGAGATTATCGATACCGACCACCTCAAGACCTTCCTGACACAAGCGCTTGACCGTGTGATACCCGATGAAACCGGCGGCGCCGGTGACCAGTACGGTCATAGCGGGCGCGCGCCGATCAGCGCATTATTGCGGGTCGATGCCCACGTCAGCTTCATGCCTTGCTCCACTGCACAATTAATAAGGCCGGTGACGTCGTCGATGGGAATTTTCGCCGTACCCGTCATAAGCCGCAGTCATCTGCAGCCATGCATACGGTGCACGTCTAATTGTTAAGATGGCGTGACACGTTGATTTAGGTTTTGTGACCATCGCCAAGGTACGGCGACGAATTCAGTTGCCATTGGCACCCGTCAATTTAAAGTGCATGCCAGCAGGAGAAAATCATGAACCCGGGAAGGAATGCAGAATCATGAGCACTGAGCAAGAAACAACCTTCGACGAGCCGCGACTCAACAGCACGGAAATCCGCATTCTGGGTTCGTTGATCGAAAAACAGGCCACCAGCCCGGAAACCTATCCGCTGACCCTCAATGCGCTGGTGATTGCCTGCAACCAGAAAACCAGCCGCGAGCCGGTGATGAACCTGACCCAGGGTCAGGTCGGCCAAAGCCTGCGCGCCCTCGAAGGACGCGGCTTTACCAAACTGGTGATGGGCAGTCGTGCGGATCGCTGGGAACACAAAGTCGACAAGGCACTGGAACTGGTGCCGGCTCAGGTCATTCTTGCGGGGCTGCTGTTCCTGCGTGGTCCGCAAACGGTCAATGAGCTGCTGACCCGCAGCGGCCGTATGCATGACTTTGAAGATGCCGAGCAGGTGGTGCATCAACTGGAACGCTTGATCGCTCGCGGTCTGGCGCTGTTGATTCCGCGCCAGGCCGGTCAGCGTGAAGACCGCTACATGCACGCCTTGGGCGACCCGGCGGACATCGAGGTGATCCTGGCGGCACGGCAGAACCCGACCGAGCGTGGCGCGGGTGGTGGCGTATCGGTTGAGCGGATCGAAGAGCTCGAGGCGCGAATTGCGGCGCTGGAAGAGCGTCTGGCCCGCCTCGAATAAACAACGCGACCTGTGTAGCAGCTGCCGAGCCTGCGAGGCTGCGTCCGGCTGCGAAGCAGTCGTTAAATCAAGCGATGCGGTGTTTCAGGAAAACCTTACATATAGGGTTTACGACTGCTGCGCAGCCGGACGCAGGCTCGGCAGCTGCTACACAGGCTGCGGTTATTCACCGTCCCAGTAATCCACGCCGTCCGCCAGCCTGGCGACGGCGACGAAGCCCGAGGCATTGCCCTCGGCATCGACCTTGAAGTTGTCCATCACCACGTACTTGCCGGAGTCCGGGTACTCGCAAATCTCGGGTGATTGCTGGGTGCTGACCGCCAGGTAGCGCAGCTCAGCGTTGCTGGTGTTGATGATCTGGTGCGCAGTTTCAGGGCCGCCCGGTGGACAGGCAATGACATCACCGGCGCGAACGGGAAAGCGCTCGGCGCCCAAGCGAATCTCCCCTTCCCCGGCCACGATGTAAAACATCTCCTCGTTGACCCGATGACTGTGAAACGGGCTGCCACGCATCCCCGGTTCCAGCGCGTACAGGCGATAACCCAGCTTCTGCGCGCCAAGTTGCTGGCCGATGCGCGCCTGCCGTTGCTGATAGCGGTCGGCGGTGTCTCCCGTCGGGGCAAACGCTTCGGGCAGCGGTTCAAGCTCGGCTTGATCCAGATTAAGAATGGCAGGATGCATGAGTCACCTCAGTCACGGTTTCGCTTGTTGGGCAGCAGGATAGCCAAGGCCACTTCGGGCAAATTCCACGGCTTTGTGAAACTGCTCATCGGTCGGCCGCACGCCGGTGTACAACACGAACTGCTCCAGCGCCTGGATCGCGATCACTTCCAGCCCGGTGATCACTCGCTTGCCTTCAGCACGAGCGCGCACAATCAACGGTGTTTCCGAGGGGACTGCCACTACATCGAAGACAGTCTCGGCAGCAGCGATGGTATCAACATCGAACGCCAACTGATCGGCCTCGGGGCCGGACATACCAATCGGTGTGACGTTGATCAGCATCTGCGGCCGCTCCGAGCCCAGCTCCGCTTGCCATCGATAGCCCAGCGATTCGGCCAACGCCCGTCCGGCACGCTCGTTACGGGCGACGATCAGGCCATTTTTGTAGCCACCATCGCGCAAGGCACTGGCCACCGCCTTGGCCATGCCGCCGCTGCCGCGCAGGGCAAAGGTCAATTCCTTCGGCACCTGGTGGGTTTCAAGCAACTGGGCGATCGCGATGTAGTCGGTGTTGTAAGCCTTGAGATGGCCGTTAGTGTTAACGATGGTGTTGATTGATTGAATGGCCGCAGCGGAGGGGTCCAGTTCATCGACCAGCGCAATGCACGCCTCCTTGAACGGCATCGACACGCCGCAACCACGAATCCCCAAGGCGCGAATGCCAACAACGGCGCCTGGCAGATCCTGACTGCTGAAGGCCTTGTAGTAAAAATTCAGGTCCAGTTGCTCATACAGATGATTGTGAAACCGCAAACCGAAGTTCCCGGGACGTGCGGCAAGCGACATGCACAGCTGGGTGTCTCTGTTGGGGTTCATCTGCATGAAAAATCTCCTTGAATAGCACTTTCAGATGGACGGGATTAGCCAATCCATCGGGTCTGATCGATCATAACGGCGTGTCTGCACGCGGCCTCACTGAACCGTAAAGAAGCTAATACAGACCTTACACAAAATTTACCCAACGGCTGTGCTGATTTTGAAAAAAACGCTGTCTTAGAAGTATCCCCGCGACAATCCTTGGGCCTATTGCAGACACAAGCGCCGGGGCGAAGAACCGAGGAATATCATGACCCGTAAAATCCCCACGGCAGCCTTGCTGATCGGTGCTCTTGCTATCGCAGGGCAGGCAGAGGCTGGCGGCGGTCACGGTTGGGAAGGACCGGCGGTATTTGGTGCGATCGTTGGCTCGGCCATCGTCGGTTCGGCCATCATCAACAGCAACCGGCCGGTCTATGTACAGCAACCGGTTTACGCTCAGCCACAACCGGTTTACTACGGCCCGCCCCCGGTTTATTACCAGCCGGCACCGGTCTACGTGCAACAACCGGTCTATTACGGCCCGCCGCCGGTTTACTACGGCCCGCCACGTGGTTATTACGGTCCGCCGCGTGGTTATTACGGTCCACCGCGCGGTTACTACGGCCCTCCCCACGGCTATGGCCGCTGGTAACCGAATCATCAGGCCCCGCCTCAACAGCGGGGCCTTTTTTGTGACCGTCCGTCGGCAGAGGTCTGGATAAATCTCGCCAAGGTCGCTGTCGGGACAGTCTTTGCGGTGCAAGCTGGCAAGATTGATTCGCCACCTTCCCCCGCTTTGGGAAAAACGGTCATATTTATGTCATGTCGGGTCCGCAATCTTGGATCTGTCCGTTAACAACAGGTTGATAAAAACAAGGACGACCTCATGCCCACGCAAAACCCGCACCGCATTGTCGGCTTGTGCACTTCCAGCAAGGTGTACAACGCACTGACCGAACTCAAGCACCTGGAAGGCCATCGCAGCGCCAAGTTTCTTTCGCTGCTGGCAGAAAACCTGGTGCGAAAAGGCCTGCTCAACGAGCAGGAAGTGGTTCATATGCTGGATCTGGTGGTCGACTGAAGCGAAGCCACATTGGCATCAATGACGACTATCGAAAGCGTTGATTGTCCGTTCAAGCGTCCGGTCCGTAAGGTAGCTCCACAGATTGATGGAGGTACTTATGTCCCAGGTTCAGATCATGTCCGTTATCGGCAGCGCCGTTCCCGCACCGCTTAGAGAGCTAGGATTGCTCGCCTGTTGGTATCTGGTGCAGGACGGCGAACCGATCAGCGGCCCGCTCACCTCGCTGCCGGCCGCCCAGGCACTGTCGCAACGTATCGGCCAAGGCCATCTCAACGCTTAAGGCAGCTGCACCCGCGGCTTGGTTTCAATGAAGATTGACCAGCTCGACATGAACAGTGCGGCGATCAGCGGCCCGATCACAAAACCATTGAGGCCGAAGACCGCCAGACCGCCAAGGGTCGAGATAAGGATCAAATAGTCCGGCATCTTTGTATCCTTGCCCACCAGGATCGGTCGCAGCACGTTATCCACCAGACCGATCACAAAAATCCCGAACAGCATCAGCACCACGCCCTGCCAGATCGCCCCGGCGAACAGGAAAAACGCCGCCACCGGCGCCCAGACAATCCCCGCCCCCACCGCTGGCAACAGCGACAGAAACGCCATCAGCACCGCCCAGAGCAGCGCGCTCGGGACATCCAAAAACCAGAAAATCAAACCGCCCAATGCGCCCTGCGTGATCGCCACCAGCAGGTTGCCCTTCACTGTCGCCCGCACCACGCGATTGAACTTGAGCTGCAGACGGCGTTTCTGGTGTTCATCCAGCGGCACGGCAGCGCGTACTTTTCGCGCCAGTTCTGCACCGTCGCGCAAAAAGAAGAACAGCAGGTACAGCATGATGAAAAACCCCACCACGAATTCGAACGTACCCTGACCAAAACTGAAGGCTTTGTTGGCGATGAACTCATTGCCTGTCACTGCACTCTTGATGATTTTCTCCCGCAACCCGTCCAGCTCGCCAACCCCGGCCCGATCGAGCACATGCTGAAAGTACAGCGGCAGGCTTTGTTTGAAATGCGTCACATACCCGGCGATGTCCAGCTCGCCGCTTTCGATGCTCTTGTACAGTGCGGCCCCTTCTTGCACCAGGAAGATACTGAGGATGATCACCGGCAGGATCGCGATCACCAGGCAGATGCTCAGGGTGAGCAGCGACGTCAGGTTGCGCTCCCAGCCGAACTTCAGTTGCAGTCGACGCTGCAGGGGCGCGAAGAGGATGCCGAGGATGACCGCCCAGAACACCGCGCCGTAAAACGGCAGCAAAATCCAGATGAAAGCGGCGGTGACCAGTCCCAGTAAAATCGCCAGTGATTTGTTTTGCAGTTTCTCTTCGTTCATGTCCGATCCATGTCAGTCCGCAGGGGCGCAGGCTCTTGTACTGGAGAGCCGTCCTGATGCTTAGTCCGCCACGGTTCGCGCGAGTGCCATCCGTTTGTTCATCAAGCATAGATCCAGATCAATGAATCTTTGGGGCAAGCCGATTATTCTCGGCGGCTTTTGTGACCGACGCTGCCATGACCCTGCTCCCCCCGGAACTGCTCGCCCCCGCCGGCACCCTGAAAAACATGCGTTATGCCTTCGCCTACGGCGCCGATGCGGTGTACGCCGG
>NZ_JBBWCB010000134.1:0-14208 GCF_039888995.1 Pseudomonas rossensis
GCATGCAGTACCAGCATTCGTCGAACGCCATGTAGGCCTTTTGCGTGGCCGGGTTGATCGCCAGCAGGTCCATCGGGCACACGTCGACGCACACGGTGCAGCCTTTGTGGGCGATGCAAAGGTCCTCATCGACCGTGACGGGCGCGTTGGAGCGGAAGAAGATTTCCTGGGGTTGATAGGCCATTTCGCGATCTCTCTTTTTGCGAGGCTCAGGCAGCAAAGGCACCGACCCGCAGCCGGTCGTAGGCCCGCATTTCATCGGCATCCAGCGGGATGATGTAAGGCTCGACGGCTTTCTTGAAACTGGTCATCAGCCCGTTTTCATCCTTCTTCAGATGGCAATGGCAGAACCAGTCGCTGTCGTTGCGTTGCGGGTGGTCGACCCGATAGTGGTAAAGCCCCCAACGACTTTCGGCGCGGAACAGCGAAGCGCGGGCCGCCATTTCGGCGCAGTCGCGGATCATGCTGACTTCCATGGCGCGCATCAGTTCGTGGGCGTTGTGGGCCTTGATCTGATCGAGATCGCGCTGGATATCGCTGAAGCGTTGCAGGCCGATTTGCATCTTCTTGGTCACTTTCGGCGGTTGCAGGTAGTCGTTGACGAAACGCCGCAGCTTGTATTCGACCTGAGCCGGCGGCAGGCCGTGTTCGCGGTCCAGCGGTGCGTAGACCCGGGCCTTTTCCGTTTCAATCTGCTGGGCATCGACCGTTGAAAACTCGCGTCCGGCGACAAAATCCGCCGCGTTGGTGCCGGCAAACCAGCCGTAGGTGAACGCGCCGAGCATGTAGTTGTGCGGCACCGCGGCCATGTCACCCGCCGAGTACAAACCCTTGACCGAGGTTTCGGCCTTCTCGTTGACCCACACGCCGGACGCCGAATGCCCGCTGCAAAAACCGATTTCGGAGATGTGCATCTCGACCATTTGCGTGCGGTAGTCGGTGCCGCGATTGGCGTGGAACTGGCCGCGACTCGGGCGTTCGTTGCTGTGCAGGATCTCTTCGATGTTCTGGATGGTTTCCTCGGCCAGGTGATCGAGTTTGAGGAACACCGGGCCGTTGCCGCTTTCGAGTTCCTGGTGAAACTCCCACATCATCTGGCCACTCCAGTAATCGCACTCGATGAAGCGTTCGCCCTTGTTGTTCGCGGTGTAGCCGCCCAACGGACCGGTGACGTAGGCGCAGGCCGGGCCGTTGTAATCCTTGATCAGCGGGTTGATCTGGAAGCATTCCAGGTTCGCCAGTTCGGCCCCGGCGTGATAGGCCATGGCGTAACCGTCGCCAGCATTGGTCGGGTTTTCGTAGGTGCCCATCAGGTAACCCGAGGACGGCAGACCGAGACGCCCGGCGGCGCCGCAGCAGAGGATCACGGCTTTGGCCTTGATCACGTGGAAGTCGGCGGTGCGGCAGTCAAAACCCATCACACCGTTGACCGCGCCCTCTTCGTCCGTCAGCAATCGCGTGCAGACCAGCCGATTGGTGATGTTCACCCGCGCCCGTTTCAACTGGCGATACAGGACTTTTTTGATGTCGTGCCCTTCCGGCATCGGCAGCACGTAGGCGCCCATGTGGTGGACCTTTTTCACCGCGTAGTCGCCGGTCTCGTCCTTCTCGAACTTCACGCCCCAGCGATCCAGCTGCTCGATGGTTTCGAAGCTGTGGGTCGCGTAGGCATACACCGCCGCCTGATTGACGATGCCGTCATTGGCGATGGTGATTTCCTTGGTGTACTGCTCTGGCGTCGAATGGCCGGGAATGATCGCGTTGTTCAGGCCGTCCATGCCCATGCTGATCGCGCCGCTGCGTTTGACGTTGGCCTTGTCGATCAGCAGCACGCGCAAATCGCGGTTGCGCTCCTTGGCCTTGATCGCCGCCATCGGCCCTGCGGTGCCGCCGCCGATCACGACGATGTCGTATTCCTGTTCGAGCGTCTTTCTAGTCATTGAGCCGTGAGTCATGCCTGCGCCCCTTTTTGCCGGTCGATCCGCAGGCGGTACTGGAAGGCATCGCCGCGGTAGTAAAGGTGTTCGAAGTCCACAGGTTGGCCGCTGGCGTCATGGGTCAGGCGTTCGATGCGCATGATCGGCGAGCCGGGCTCGACGTTCAGCGCCTGGGTCAAGTCGCTGTCGGCCAGCACCGCGTCGATGGCCAGATCCGCGTGACCGAGGGTCAGGCCGCAGTCGTTTTCCAGGATCAGGAAAATATCGCGAGTGACCAGATCAGCCTTCTCCAGACGCTCGCCGATGGCCTTGGGCAGGTAGGTGATTTCCAGGGAAATCGGCTCACGGTTGATCAACCGCACGCGTTTGATCTGCGCCACCGTCTCGCCTTCGGCGACGTGCAAGCGCTCGGCAACGAGTTTGTCGGCGGCAATGAATTTGAAACTGCGCAGGCGGTTGATCACCTCATAGCCGCGACCGGTCATGGACTCGGCGAGGCCTTGCAGTGTGCTGACGTTCTGGAAGGTTTTTGGCTTGGCGACGAAGGTGCCCTTGCCGTGGATCTTGAAGATCAGCCCTTCTTTCTGCAGATCCCCCAGGGCCTGGCGCACCGTGATGCGGCTGACTTTGAACAGCGCGCCGAGTTCGCTTTCGGAAGGCATCTGGCTGTCTTGCGGGTATTCGCCGTCAAGGATGCGGGCGCGCAGCACATCCCGCAGTTGGGTGTGCAGCGGAACGCTACTGAGGGAGAGAACGTTATCGGTCATGGCAGATCACTTGTTATAACGAGTTATGACGTGATCTTAAAGTTCTAATGGGAGGCTTGAGAAATACTGTTTGAGCATAAGGTTAGATTCGCCGCACGAGCACGATCCTTTGTAGCAGCTGCCGAGCAGCGCGAGGCTGCGTTCGGCTGCGAAGCAGTCGTGAAATCAGGTAGCGCGGTGTGTCAGGGTAATCTTGCATGCAGGGTTTACGACTGCTGCGCAGCCTCGCGCTGCTCGGCAGCTGCTACAGAATTACGTTAGCGTTTGAGGATCTGGTCCATCACCCAATCGGTTTTCAATGCCTGTTCGGCCACCGCCGGATGCTGCGCTTCACCCCGAATGTGCGCGTTCATGCCCAGCACGTGATGCCACTGGATGTGCTCATGATTCTCGATGTGGAGGCTGAGGGTTTCATCGGCTTCAAGCTGAACCGGATGTTCATCGAATACGGAAAAGGTGATCCGGCCTTTGCTGCCGATCAGCTCGACACGATCCTCTCGACGGTCCGCAACGAAATTCCAGCAGCCCATGCCCATGGCGCCCGAAGCAAACCGCCAACTGGCGCTGACAGCATCCTCGGCGGCATACAAACCGGCTTGCCGAGCCGTAAACCCGGCAACTTCGACGATGTCACCGAGCAGGTACTGGAACAGGTCGAAGCCATGACTGGCCAGGTCGGCGAAATAACCACCGCCAGCAATGTTCGGGTCGGTGCGCCAGTTATCTGTACCGCCAAGATCGGTCGGAGATGGCGCTTTGGTCAGGGTCCAGGTCAGGTGCCGGACCTCGCCGATCCGCCCCTCTTCCAGCCATTGCCGCACTTGCTGGAAGCGCGGCAGCGAACGTCGGTAGTAGGAAACAAACAGGTGCAGCCCGGCATCGGCAAAGACCTTTTGCATCTCACGGCTTTGCCCGGCATTCAACGACATGGGTTTTTCGACGCAGCAATGTTTGCCAGCGGCGGCCACCCTCAAGGCGTAAGCATGATGACTGTCAGGCGGCGTGGCGATGTATACCGCGTCGACCTCGGGATCATTGATCAACGCTTCCACATCGGTGTAGAACCGAGCGATGCCGTGGCGCGCGGCGTAATCCGTCACCGCTTCCAGACGCCGGCCCATCACCGCCACCAGCGCCGAGCCAGGCACCTTGTAGAAAGCCGGCCCGCTCTTGCGTTCAGCGACGCTGCCACAACCGATCATGCCCCAGCGCACCACGTTCATACTCACTCCCTGATGTTTAGCCGATGCGCAGAGCGCGCAGGTCCAGATGACCGTCCTTGAGCGGCGGGCACCAGTAGTAGCCGCCAGTGATCGGTCGGCTGATGCGGTACAAACCGTCGGTGATGCCGTCTTCCAGACCGCTCATGCGTCGCAGTTGGGCTTCGAAGGCATCAAGGGAGAAACCAAAGGCCAGGAACATCAGGCCGGCGCGATCGCCTTCGATCCAGGGCATGGAACGGCGCACCACAAAGGCCTCGGGGGCGAAGCTTTCCTGGGCGGTGCGTTTGACGTGAGCGGAGATCGGCGCGTCGTCGATCTCTTCGTTGTCGCTCAAACGACGGCCCATGATGTTGTCCTTCTCATGGGATGGCATCGCGTGGAAGCCTTTCAGATCATGCTGCCACTGTTGGATCGCGGCGAAGCTGCCACCGACCATTCCGTCAGCGCCGTCACCCACCAGCGCAGCAGCGACGGCCGCTTCGTCGTGAGGGTTTTCGGTGCCGTCTTCGTAACCGGTCAGGTCGTGGCCGGTGAGGTGGCGGAAGGTTTCGTTCATCTGCACCAGGCGCAGGGCCGGGGCCAGAGCGCCTTCGATGGCGTTGCTGCGGTTGAGCAATTCGCCACGGTCGACACCGTGCAACCAGCACCAGAGCGCGTGCTGGGTCGACGGGTTGTCGACGCCAACACCGGTCAACGCTGGAAAGGTGCGCAGGCCTTCGATTTGCCCCTTGAGGGCCTTGACCAGGGATTCACCGAACCCGACCACTGCCGACTTCCCGTCCACCAGCCCCTGCAGACTATCCAACGCGGCCGGCAGTGCAGCGGCGGATTCGAGTGCGAAGAACATATGACGGGCTTGAGGCGGAACTGGGGTGGCGAGAATGCCCGGCTGGTAGTAACTCATATGAACTCCTTTAGAAAGAGCGCGAAGTTTAACCGGAGCATTGGCCGTTGTGTGTTCTCAGGTCAAAAGATCGCGGGATCATGAGATCTGCACTTAAAAAGTCGTGCCAATAAGGCGTATAACCTTTGAAGTGAATCTGAACGGCAAGCCGCCAGCGCATGGCTTACATCACATGGAGTAGCGACATGACCACAGCACATATCCTTGGCAACCTGTTTCCCGACTCCACCGACATCCCGGAAAAATACCGACTCGACGGCCAGACCGAGCAGCGTGAATACCTGGTCGACGGCGAGCTGAAAACCTGGTCCGGGCCCCTCGCCCAGGTCCGCAGCCCGGTGTACCTGACGGGTGAAAATGGCGATGAACAAGTGATCCTCGGCAGCACGCCACTGCTCGATGCCGACACTGCATTAACCGCCCTCGACGCCGCCGTACGTGCCTATGACCGGGGCCAGGGCCTATGGCCGACGATGCGCGTGGCCGAGCGCATCCAGCACGTCGAAGCTTTCCTGGGGCGCATGCGTGAACAGCGCGAAGCCGTGGTCAAGTTGCTGATGTGGGAAATCGGCAAGAACCTCAAGGACTCGGAGAAAGAGTTCGACCGCACCTGCGATTACATCGTCGACACCATCAACGCGCTCAAGGAACTCGACCGCCGCTCCAGTCGCTTCGAACTGGAACAGGACACCCTCGGCCAGATCCGCCGCGTACCGCTGGGTGTGGCGTTGTGCATGGGACCTTACAACTACCCGTTGAACGAAACCTTCACCACGCTGATTCCGGCGCTGATCATGGGCAACACCGTGGTGTTCAAACCGGCCAAGCTGGGTGTGCTGCTGATTCGTCCGTTGCTGGAAGCGTTCCGCGACAGCTTCCCGGCCGGGGTGATCAACGTGATCTACGGCAGCGGCCGCGAGACCGTCAGCGCGCTGATGGCCAGCGGCAAGATCGACATCTTCGCGTTTATCGGCACCAACAAAGCCGCCAGCGACCTGAAAAAACTGCATCCAAAACCGCACCGCTTGCGCGCGGCGTTGGGTCTGGATGCGAAAAACCCCGGCATCGTGCTACCTGAGGTGGATCTGGACAACGCGGTCAGCGAAGCGCTCACCGGCTCGCTGTCGTTCAATGGCCAGCGCTGCACCGCACTGAAAATCCTTTTCGTCCATGAAGACGTGGTCGACTCGTTCATCGAGAAATTCAACGCCAAACTCGCCAGCCTGAAACCCGGCATGCCGTGGGACAGCGGCGTGGCGCTGACGCCGTTGCCGGAAGCGAGCAAAGTCGATTACCTGCACTCGCTGGTGGCGGATGCCGTGAGCAAAGGCGCCGCCGTGGTCAACCCCAACGGCGGTGAAGCCCGCGCATCATTCTTCTACCCTGCCGTGCTGTACCCGGTGACGCCGCAGATGCGCGTCTATCAGGAAGAACAGTTCGGCCCGGTCGTCCCGATCGTGCCTTACCGACATCTGGACACGGTGATCGATTACGTCCTGGAATCGGACTTCGGCCAGCAACTGAGTATCTTCGGCACCAACCCGGTGGCGGTCGGCCGACTGGTGGACACCTTCGCCAACCAGGTCGGCCGGATCAACCTCAACGCCCAGTGCCAGCGCGGCCCGGACACCTTCCCGTTCAACGGCCGCAAGAACTCCGCCGAAGGCACGCTGTCGGTGCATGATGCGCTGCGGGTGTTTTCGATCCGGACACTGGTGGCGACCAAGTTCCAGGAAACCAACAAAGAACTCATCAGCGAGATCATTAGCGGACGCAGTTCGAGTTTCCTGACCACCGATTACATCTTCTGAGGAGACCGAGCCTGAGCACATTCAGAGCCCATCGACTGCCACCGCTAATGCGCCGACTGCTGCGTCCGTTGCTGGACCCGTACCGGCGCTATCGCCACGCCAGAGTGATCCACGCGGTGCGTGTGTCGCTGGGGTTGCTGGCATCGATCCTGCTGACCACCGGCATCAATCTGCCCCACGGTGAGTGGGCGTCGGTGACGATGCTGGTGGTGATCGGCGGTTTGCAGCACCACGGCAACATCGGCAAAAAAGCCGCCGAGCGCGCCATCGGCACCTTGATCGGAGCCGGCGTCGGCTTGCTGCTGGTGGCGCAACAGGCCTGGCTCGGGATGCCGTGGCTGACCTATTTCGCGATGGCCGTAGTTTGCGGGTTCTTCTCATACCACGCCATCGGCAAGGGCGGTTACACCGCGTTGCTCTCGGCGATTACCGTGTTTATCGTCGCGGGGCATGGCGACAATCCGATCACCGACGGGTTGTGGCGTGGGGTGGACATCCTGATCGGTATCGCCCTGGCCCTGGCGTTTTCCTTCGCCCTGCCGCTCTACGCGGTTTATTCCTGGCGCTACAACCTGGCCGATGCTTTGCGCGACTGCGCGACGATCTACGGGCGCATCATCAATGGCCAATCGGTCACCGATGACGAACACCATAAACTCGTGGGCCGCCTGAACACGGTGATGGTGCAACTGCGCTCGTTGATGCCGTCGGTGTCCAAGGAAGTACGGATCTCCATGACCGAACTCGATGCCATTCAGCGCCATCTGCGGATGTGTGTCAGCACCCTGGAAATCCTCGGCAACACCCGACCGGCTGCCAGTGACCCGGACGCCATGGCCCATCTGCAATCGGCCTTGAAAGCCGAGCATCGGCTGATTCGGGTGCAATTGATCGGTATGGCCCGGGCGCTGAAATCCGGTGCGTCCCAGCGGCTCAGTCGCCCCGTCGAACTGCCGTCGGATTCAAGCCTGACCGCGCCGGTTTACAATCCGCTGGACGGCTACCGGTTATTGGTCCGACAGTTAGCCGCCAACATCGGCGAGATGCGCCAGCGCTTGGCCAAGACGGCACCGCGCTGGAACATCTGACGTTTCTTTACGGCTTACTGCGTCGTCACCGTCCGACGAAACTTAAGACTCCACCCCTGTTGCATGCCGGCAGCGGCCAACAGAATCGCGGCAACACCGATCCATTGCAGCGGTTCCAGGCGATGGCCGAAGGCAAACCAGTCAACGAAAATCGCCGCAATCGGGTAGATGAAGGACAACGCACCGGTCAGTGCCGTCGGCAGTTTTTGGATCGCGCCGTAGAGCAGCACGTACATCACGCCGGTGTGGACAATGCCCAGGGTGACCAGACTGGCCCACGCGCTCGGCGCTTGCGGCAGTGCCGAAAAGTGCGCGAATGGCGCGAGTAACAGCACGCCGGTGGTGACCTGAATCAGCGCGATCAGATGCGGCGGTGTGCCGGTCAGGCGTTTGATGATCAACGCGGCAATCGCGTAAAGAAAGGCTGCCCCCAGCGCCAGTGCGATGCCCATCAGGTAATCGTTGCCGCTTTCGGCCTGCCCGCCATGTGCGCCATGTGCGCTGACAATCGCCAGCATCCCGAGAAACGAAATGCCCAGCCAGAACAGTTTTTGCAGGGTGATTTTCTCGTTGAGGAACAACGCGGCCAACCCCACCAGCATGAACGGCTGAACGTTGTATACCGCGGTGCCGATGGCAATCGAGGCGCGGGAGTAAGAAGCAAACAACAGTACCCAATTGCCGACAATCGCCACGCCGCTAAGCACGGCCAGCAAGAACGTGGTGCGGGTCAGAATGCCGGGGCGCAGGAAGCCGAATGCCGCGCAGATCAGCAACAACGTGCCGGCGCCGAACACGCAACGCCAGAACACTACGTCCAGCACCGGTTGCCCGGACACCAGCACGAACCAGCCGATGGTCCCGGAAATCAGCATGGCGGCGGTCATTTCGAATGACCCGTGACGTATTGTTTTGTCCATCATCAGACTCCTGTGTTTGAGCCCAAAGTATGCCAATCCGCCGAGGGGCTTCTCCAGAGCAAAAAGCAGGCTAAACTCGATTTCTGCCTTTTTTATCAAGGCAGTTTGAATTTATTGCCTAATAGGGGTTTCGCCATGACCGACGATATCGACCAAGTGCTGATCACGGCCTTGATGGAAGACTCACGCCGCTCGCTCAAGGCCTTGGCGCAAATTAGCGGCCTGTCCTCGCCCAGTGTCGCCGAGCGCCTGCGCCGCCTCGAAGAGCGTGGCGTGCTTAAAGGCTATACCGTCGAGATCGACCCAAAATGCTTCGGCTATCAGCTTCAAGCCATCGTCCGCATTCGCCCGCTGCCGGGCCAGTTGCAGGAAGTGGAGCGGCAGATCCAGGCCATCCCTGAATTCACCGAATGCGACAAGGTTACCGGCGACGACTGTTTCATCGCACGCCTGCATGTGCGTTCGATGGAACAACTGGACACCCTGCTCGACCACCTCAACACCCACGCCGAAACCAACACTGCAATCGTCAAGAAAACCCCGGTCAAACGCCGGTTGCCACCGATGGCGTGAGTCCGTACTCAAATCGCAGGCAAGAAAAAACCCGCCGAGGCGGGTTTTTTCTCAAGGCTGACGATTAGTCATCGCGGCTCATGATGCCGAACAGCTGCAACAAGCTGACGAACAGGTTGTAGATCGATACATACAGGCTGATGGTCGCCATGATGTAGTTGCGCTCGCCGCCGTGAATGATGGCGCTGGTCTGGAACAAAATGCAGACCGAGGAGAACAGCACGAAACCTGCGCTGATCGCCAGTTGCAGACCGCTGATCTGGAAGAACAGGCTCGCCAGCGTCGCACCCAGCAGCACGAAGAAGCCTGCAGTGATGAAACCACCCAGGAAGCTCATGTCCTTGCGGGTAATCAGCACATAAGCCGACAGACCGCCGAACACCAGCGCAGTCATCGCGAAGGCCGAACTGACCACCTCGGCGCCGCCCTGCATACCCAGGTAACGGTTGAGGATCGGGCCGAGCAGGAAACCCATGAAACCGGTCAGGGCAAATGCCGACACCAGGCCCCAGGCCGAATCACGGAGTTTGTTGGTGAGGAAGAAAAGGCCGTAGAAACCGATCAGCACCACGAAAATGTTCGGGTAGCCGACACGCATCTGCTGAGCGACAAACGCCATCACGCCGCTGAATGCGAGGGTGAGAGCGAGTAAGCCGTAAGTGTTGCGCAGGACGCGGCTAACCTCTAGCTGCTCAACCTGCACGCTGTTATTAACTGCGTAATCCTGTTCGCGCATGGCGACACTCCTGTTGGTTTGAAACGTTCAGTCGCAAAGATCATAACAGACGCTCTGTAACAAGCTATGCAGAGAGTTTGACAGTGTGTTTCATTCAGGTATTATGGCGCCCGCAACGCAAACGGAGGTGTGGCCGAGTGGTTTAAGGCAACGGTCTTGAAAACCGTCGACTGTAACAGGTCCATGAGTTCGAATCCCATCGCCTCCGCCATTTTTAAGATAAGCCCTTGATTTTCAAGGGCTTTTTCGTTTCTGAAATTCAAGAAGCACACATCCGTGTGCACAGTTGTGACCACAGCCCCCTGACCTCCGGAGCTGCTGCCATGTCACGACACCCTCGCCTTTCGCTCATTCGCAATTCGTATTATTTTCGTGCACGCCTTCCTGTGCGGCTTCGTCGTGCGCTAAGGATCAGCGAGATTAGAGTCAATCTAAAAACAGACAGCCGCCGCGAAGCAGTCAATCGTGCTGGCCTCTATCATTTTTTGTTCGAACAAATGACCGGCCATATGACAGATTCTGAGCAGTTGCACATCCTTGAACAGGACATAGCACGTGGGGAGGCCGAATTCGACGAGCGATCTTCACAATTGAAGACGGCCGAAACCCAGCTAAAGCAGCTAATTTCATGGATAAAAAACATCAATGCGGAGCAAATCACATCCATCAGGCTTCAGGAGTATGCGAATTTCGTTAAGCATCACCTCAACGCCTCGCTGATGGAGAGTGAGGGCATTAAATCTACCGAAGTCAGAGCGCTCGTTCACTCGATGCGCTTAGCTATGGAATATCTGGAACCCGACGATGAAACTGACAGACAAACACCGTTAGACGAAGGTGAGCTTATAGCTTACAAACGGAAATTTAAAAGTGAATTCATGCAACTCTGGCAGAAGCAGGTTCAAAAAATCAAAGCCAATCGAGTTCCTGAATCAACGCTCGTATTGACGACGCCCCATCAAGTGAACTTGATGGCCTTGCCAACGCCAACGCCAACGCCAACTAAGCGTGTAAGCTTCCTACAACTGCACGAAGAAGAGCTTGATTCAGAGTTAGTCAAGTCGCTAAAACGCCAAAATTCGACGAACGGTGAGTATTATCGATACGCCGAAAAATTTGATGTCTTGCTCGACGGCCTTAACGTCTGCGAGCTGACCGTAGATCGAATTAAAAATCTTTATAAAGACCTATTAACGCTAAAAAAAAGCAAAGGAACTACCAAGAGTTACACTACTCGTGACGACTTGATCACTTTAGACCCGGAAAAAACGCTAGCACTTGAAACTATTGTAAAACATACCATTAGGCTGAATACACTACTCGCATTTGCCAAGCAAAAAAATTACATAAACTTAGACTTACAAAGTGTTGATAAAGCCTCGCTAGGCTCGTTGATTACCGCTAAGCAAAAGACCCAAAAACACGATGACGAAGATAACGCGGCTCCCTTCACAGAAGACGAAATAGCGAAAATATTCAACAGTTATCTATACAACAAAGATAAAACCAGAAACGTTAGGGCCGTACACCCCTACCAATATTTCTTCCCTTTTCTTGGTGCATTTACAGGCTGCCGGATAAATGAGCTTGCACAACTAGATACTGACGATGTAGTCATCGAAAATCCATGTTCATACATAAAAATCGAAGGAGATATTGACTCTAATGTCCCTGGTGCCCGATCCCTAAAGAATGAGCCTAGCAAACGAAAAGTACCGATCCATCCGAAACTGATTGAAATCGGCTTTTTGGACTACGTCGAACAAAGAAAGGCTTCAAAAGAAAAGAAACTTTGGGATGGCTTGAGGTGGGCAGAAAAAGGACATTATGGCGCATTGGCCACACAATTTTTTTGCCGCCTCGATGGTCCTGGTGGATATTTACACCATCTTGGTATCCATCTAAAAGCGAATGACAATAAAAACTTCCATTCTTTTCGGCATACGCTGATCACCAAGCTTAGAAATGAAGCTATTGTAGGATTAAATCCCAAGAATACTGATGCCCTTATTGAGTCAATTACAGGGCATGCGTCAAAAAACAAAACCACTGCCGATGATTATGGCCACCATACATTATCGCGAAAATTGGAAGTAATCAGCAAGATCTCCTACAAATTTGAAATAGATGTTATGAACTATCAAGCTTTCTATGAGCGCTACCAATCATTGATCAAACATGGCGCAGCCAAATGCAAACAAAAAAAGAAAAAACAACATATACCTCAATCTAACAACAGGTATAAACAAGCGAACAACGCAGACACATAACGTCGCTAATGATATTCTTTAAGAAGGCGCGATTAGAAAGCTTTATGGCATCGAGGCGCTCGCTTAACATTTTCATAAAATAGATCGCTCGAACTGGCGACCAATCGGAAAATCGGGGGGACAATAGGATGCAAGGAATAAAATTCAGAGAAGCTTAAGTTGCCATCATTTAACGAAGAAAGACTACCTCACTCTCCTTATTGCACCGATGATCGCCAACACGGCCTAGTGATAAGACCATTGCGAACAGCGATTAAAAAGCGCTACATACAATTCAATCCACCTCACGCGCTTTATTGGATAGTACTTGACATCGACATGCCAATTATGGGCAGCCTTACGATGAGTAAAATACTTGAAGGTGAAATCCCCCAACCCAATTTTCTAGTCGAAAATCGGGAGAATGGCCATGCGCATGCTTTCTTTGGATTGAAAACACCGGTAGCGAAAGGTGATCATGCGAGCAAATCGGCTTTAAACTATGTCGCTGCTATTGAAGCGGCGTTAATTCGAGCATTCGGTGCTGATGCGCTCTACACAAATCTCATCAGCAAAAACCCGCTCAATCCTCACTGGAATCTGATCGATTTAAGATCAGAGCTGTACACGCTGGGGGAATTGCATAAAAAATTGGATCTCCGTGGCCCGTCTAAAAATATAATGCGCCGCATCGCCCTAGAAGAAGCTAAAGCGCAAGGCATTGCGCGCAATTGCCAAATGTTCAACCGTATTCGCTCATATGCTTACCAAACTGTCAGAGAATACAGGCAGTCAGCATCGTTCAACGAATGGCAGCGCCTATTAGTTTCCAAGGCCGAAGTCTATAACGACTTCCCCGACCCCCTCTTATCTAAAGAACTGAGCCATATAGTAAAGTCGGTAGCGAGGTGGACATGGTCAAAGTACACCGCTAAGAGCGCGGCTGAGTTTTCTCGACTGCAAGCGGAACGAGGCGCCAAGGGCGGTATAGCTAGCGCTCAAAAGCGCTCAGCTGATGCTGGTTCTGGTGATGCTTTTAATGAAAAAATGCGGCAGCTAGGCAAGCGAAATGGTAAAGGGATCTCGGCTGCTCAACCCTGGCTCGAAGAAGGCATTAGCCGCAGTCAGTGGTATCGAGACAAGAAAAAATTGGTCCCAATTGAATCAACTGGTTCGCAGCCTGTGCTAGAGGCACCGACTCAAACAACACAAGCCGAATTAGGCGCTTGGGGGATCATCTTTGAATTCCCATGGAAGCAACCTCTTCGTACCGCCCCTACTCCGACCCTGCACAATTCTTTCTCAATCGATCTAGACGAAGAAGACGAAGAGGTGCATCCGATCTGCCTCTACGATGAACTCGGTGAGCTAAAATAAGATACATAACTCCCATCGCCAGCCAGATGGGAAGCATTCCTGTCTGTGGCACAAAGCGAAGCCTAGTCAGATAACAGTGCCTTTGGGGGGGGGGGTTAGCTTTTGATCTTAGCTGTGTAGGGGCTCTAACACTATACTAAACCTATTGAAGGTAAAGATTGAGTTGCCCCCACATAAGAACGATCAAAAAAGCCACCCTGAAACGCTCCAGAATCCGCTGTGGGGTGTTTGGACACACCTATCAGCATACCTGAACACTTTCTGTAAAACTCGTCTTAAAGGCAGCTTGGAGGCCCTGTAACAGGAACCCGGACGTTCGCAGCCTGTGCGAGAGGCACCGATTCAAACAACACAACCGGAATAGGCTTTTGGGGGATCAGCCTTGAAAACCAATTTCGTATGCGTACCGCCCCTACTCCGACTCTGCACAATTCTTTCTCAATCGATCTAGACGAAGAGTTGCATCCGATCTGCCTCTATCCTGATCTCAGTAAACTAAAATGAGATACATAACTCCCATCGCCCACCAAATGGTAAACATTCCTGTTTGTGGCACAAAGCGAAGCCTTGTCAGATAACAGTGTCTTTAGGGGGGGTAGCTCTTGATCTTAGCTGTGTTACTC
>NZ_JBBWCB010000135.1:0-14140 GCF_039888995.1 Pseudomonas rossensis
AGGACACTGTGCTCAGCCGTCAAGAATGGGCAGTAGCCCCGGGCCAGAGCGCCGGGGCATATGCAGAGCAGCGTAGACCAATTTTCCGCGGACCTGGTTTCAGTTGGCCGCCCAGAAAATATAATCCGCCTGGTACTTCACCACTTCTTGCTTGCCCTTATTGGCCGCCGAGCATTCAACGCTCGGGGCCACGCCACCTTTGAGGGCTACGCGCTGGATGTAGCTGACGCCCGTCATCGCGCCTTTGCCTTCAGCCGGATTGGCCTTGACCAATTGATAGGGCAGGTTGCCCGGGCTCGACGGCGCGACAGCCAGTTGGGTACCGGTGACTTTCGAACCATCCTTCGCTTGCCAGGTAGCAGGCGGCCCGAAGTAGGTGCCGACCTGTTTGCCACTGCGATCATTGAGCACCGCTTTAGGCCCGACAAAGAACCACTCGGTCTGGCCGACGGCATTAGCCTTGTCACGGCATTCGTAAGTGATCTCGCCGACTCCGGTGGTTTCCAGGGTGACCTTGTGTCCGTCCGGGACTTTGATGCTGTCCGGCAGGTCGGTCTGGGCGTAGGCCGCAGGGAGGGCTGCGAGCAATCCGGCAAGGCAAATCAGCTGTTTGGCGTTCATGAATGTCTCTCCTTAAATGAGTAACCCGCTTGGCAGCATCAGGGCTGCTACAGGTACTACCCATCGGAAAGCGATTTGGATGCAGTGGCATAAAAAGAAATTTTCCAGCATGGTCAGAGTCAGTTGCTACAAAGAGACAATCGAAAAAGGGGGGTGCTTATGTACCAGCTCTACGGACACCAGAACTCCGGCGCTGCCGCGATAGAAGCGGCACTGGAGCTTTGCGAAATCCCTTACCGCTTCATCGACGTTGAAACCTCTCCCGAGGCGACCCACGCGCTGGAAAAACTCAATCCGCTCAAGCAGATCCCGACACTGCTATTGCCCGATGGCAGCGTTCTCACCGAGAGCGCGGCGATTCTGATTCACCTGGGGCTCACGTTCCCCAAATCAAACCTGTTGCCGAAAAACACCGCCGCGCGGGATCAGGCCATTCGCGGCCTGGTGTACATCGTCAGCAATTGCTATTCGGCGATTGGCATCATCGATTACCCCGAGCGCTGGCTGGCCGAGGCGGATGAATCGTCCAGGCAAAACCTCATGGCCGGCGCGCGCGCGCGACTGCACAGGAGTTGGGAGGTGTTTGCCGATCAGTTTTCGGGCGATTTGTATCTGGGCGATGAGACGCCGGGGGCGCTGGATGTGCTGGCGGCGGTGGTTTCCAGATGGGCGGGCAGTCGGGAACATTTACGCAGTGCAAGGCCCGGGTTTTTCGCGTGGCTTACGCGCATCGACCGGCACCCGACATTGGCACCAGTCTTCGCGCGGCATTGGCCGGATTGATCTATTCGCCGCGGATGTACTGCTCCAACTGGCGAATCAGCTCAGCCTGTTCGGCGATGGCCTCCTTAACCAGGTCGCCGATTGACAGCAAGCCGATCAACTGGCCGTTTTCCACCACCGGCAAGTGGCGCAGGCGTTTGTCGGACATGATGCCCATGCAGGTTTCGACGGTTTGATGGGTGTCCACGGTGATCACCGGCGACACCATGATGTCTTCGACCGGCGTACCGACGGAGGAACGGCCCTTGAGCACGAGTTTGCGCGCATAGTCACGCTCGCTGATGATGCCCACAACCTCGCCATTTTTCACGACCGGCAATGCGCCGACGTTTTTCGCGGCCATGACCATCAGCGCTTCCAGCACCATTTGATGCGGCGCAATGGTGTGGACTTCATGATTCTGTTCAGCCTTTAACTTCAGCAGTTGGGCGACGGTTTTCATGGCAGTTTCTCAGGTGTTGTCGTTGTCCTTGAAGAATCGTAGACACGGGCGCTGAGGGCAAGGCAGAAAACGGCAGATAACACGCAAAAAACGCCATTCAGCGGTTTTTCTTCCGAAAACCTGGAGTATTCCATAGTTATTCACTCATCCATGGGCTCCATCAAACCCTGTGGGAGCGAGCTTGCTCGCGATGAGGCCATAGCATTCGACATCTCTATTGCCTGTCACACCGCTATCGCGAGCAAGCTCGCTCCCACAGGTTCTAGGTCTGTCCGAGACGTTGGAGCCAGACGGGCTATCGCCTTCGATGACGAGTAGAATTGCGACCTGAATCAAATGTGAGGTTGCAGTGGTGGATTTACAGCGGGGCTTCGTCCTGACCCGGCATTGGCGCGATACCCCGGCCGGTACGGAAGTCGAGTTCTGGCTGGCGACCGACACCGGTCCCCAGCGGATCCGCCTGCCTCATCAACCGTCGGTGGCGTTCATCCCCGCAGCCCAGCGCGAGCAGGCCGAAGCGCTGCTGCGCGGCGAAAAGAACGTCGAGCTGCGGCCGTTGGCGTTGCTGGATTTCGAGCACCGCCCGGTACTCGGTCTGTATTGCCAGCAGCACGGTCAGTTGATACGCCTGGAAACCGCGCTGCGCAAGGCCGGCGTCGACATCTTCGAAGCCGACGTGCGCCCGCCGGAACGCTACATGATGGAGCGTTTCATCACCGCACCGGTCCGGTTCAGTGGCACGCCGAACGCCGAGGGCCTGCTGCTCGATGCGCAGATGAAACCCGACCCCGACTATCGCCCGAGCCTCAGGCTGGTCTCCCTGGACATCGAAACCACCGCTCAGGGCGAGCTGTACTCCATCGCCCTGGAAGGCTGCGGCGAGCGCCAGGTCTACATGCTCGGCCCGCCCAATGGCGACGACAGCGCAGTGGATTTCCAGCTCGAATACTGCGATTCCCGAACCCTGCTACTGAAAAAACTCAACGAATGGTTCGCCCGCCATGACCCCGACGCGATCATCGGCTGGAACGTCGTGCAATTCGACCTGCGCGTGCTCCACGAACACGCCCGGCGCCTGGCGGTGCCGCTGAGACTGGGGCGTGGCGGCGAAGAAATGCAGTGGCGTGAACACGGTAGCCGCAACCATTACTTCGCCTCGGCCGCCGGCCGGCTGATCATCGACGGCATCGAATCCCTGCGCTCGGCGACCTGGAGTTTCCCCTCGTTCAGCCTGGAAAACGTCGCGCAAACCCTGCTTGGCGAGGGCAAGTCGATCGACAATCCGTACCAGCGCATGGACGAAATCAACCGCAGGTTCGCCGAGGACAAACCGGCCCTGGCCAAGTACAACCTCAAGGACTGCGAGCTGGTGACGCGGATTTTCGCCAAGACCGAGCTGCTGACCTTCCTGCTGGAACGGGCCAGCGTCACCGGTTTGCCGGCGGATCGCAGCGGCGGCTCGGTGGCGGCGTTCACGCACCTGTACATGCCGCTGATGCACCGCCAGGGTTTCGTCGCGCCGAACCTTGGGAACAAGCCTGCGCAAGCCAGCCCCGGCGGGTTTGTCATGGACTCGCAACCGGGCCTGTACGAATCGGTGCTGGTGCTCGACTACAAAAGCCTCTATCCATCGATCATCCGAACCTTCCTCATCGACCCGGTGGGCTTGATCGAGGGGCTCAAACATCCCGATGACAGCGAGTCGGTGCCAGGCTTTCGCGGCGCGCGTTTTTCCAGAACCCGGCATTGCCTGCCCGCCATTGTCGCCCGGGTCGCCGAAGGGCGCGAAACCGCCAAGCGCGAACACAATGCGCCGTTGTCCCAGGCCCTGAAAATCATCATGAACGCCTTTTACGGCGTGCTCGGTTCCAGCGGTTGCCGTTTCTTCGACACACGCCTGGCGTCGTCCATCACGCTACGCGGTCACGAGATCATGCTGCGTACGCGACAGCTGATCGAAGCCCAGGGCCACACGGTGATTTACGGCGACACCGACTCGACCTTCGTCTGGCTGCGCCGTGCACATGGTCAACAAGAAGCTGCACAGATTGGCCGCGCGCTGGTGGATCACGTCAACCAGTGGTGGCGCGAGCATGTGCAGCAGCAATACGGTCTGGAAAGTGCGTTGGAGTTGCAGTTCGAAACCCACTACAAGCGCTTTCTGATGCCGACCATTCGCGGCGCCGAGGAGGGCAGCAAGAAACGCTATGCGGGGCTTGTGACCCGCGCCGATGGCACCGACGAAATGGTCTACAAAGGCCTGGAAACCGTGCGCACCGACTGGTCGCCGCTGGCCCGGCAATTCCAGCAGGAGCTGTACCTGCGCATCTTCAATCGCAAACCCTATCAGGATTATGTGCGCGACTACGTGCGCAAGACGTTGGCGGGGGAGTTCGACGATCGCCTGATCTACCGCAAGCGCCTGCGCCGCACCCTCGATGACTATCAGCGCAATGTGCCGCCGCATGTGCGGGCTGCGCGGATTGCCGATGATTACAACGACCAGCAGGGCCGTCCGCGGCAATACCAGAACGGTGGCTGGATCAGTTACGTGATCACCGTCGCCGGGCCCGAGCCGCTGGAAATCCGCAGCGCGCCCATCGACTACGACCACTACGTCACCCGGCAACTGCAACCGGTGGCGGACGCCATTCTGCCCTTCGTGGACGACGACTTTTCAACCTTGATTGGTGGGCAGTTGGGCCTGTTTTGAGTCGAGCAGCAACAACGTCCAGTCATCTAGGATGCCGTGGAAATACTGGTCAAGTGCTCGATGAAAGTCGCTGTTAGCGCCGGCTACCTGGGCGAACAGCGTCATGGAAGAGTGAAACTTGAGATCGTCGGGATGGCCGAATATGCCGGCAATCGAGCTGTTTTCGATGTTCAGCACCATTTGCGTGCAGGTGCGCAACCGTGAGCCCAGCCGTGGATGATTGAGGTACGCCACAGCTTCCTCTTTGGAACGAATGGCAAAGTGGCGGGACATCTCGCTGCCGCCCAACCCTGCGAATTGCGGAAAGATGAACCACATCCAGTGACTGCGCTTGTGGCCGGCGTTCAGCTCGGCCTGGACCCGTTTGAACACCGGGTCCTGTGCCTGGATAAAGCGTTGCAGATTAAAGGAATCGTCCTGATCAGTGCTTCTCATGCCGAAGCCCTCTGACAGACTGCGATGGCTCAGACCATGGCCAACCGCTGTTTGCGTTGTGGCGCGCGAAACGCCTGGTCCAGCGCCTCCAGATCCCCAGTCTCCAATTGCAATTGCGCCGCTTGCGCGTTGAGCTGCACGTGCTCGGGGCGGACCGCTTTGGGGATGGCGATCACGCCTTCGTTACGCAGCATCCATGCCAGCGCTACCTGGGCCGGCGTCACACGGTGACGGGCGGCTATTTGTTTGAGCGTTGTATGGTTGAGCATAGGCCCACCCTGGCCGATCGGACAGTAGGCCATGACCGGCATTTGATGCTGGTGGCTCCAGGGCAACAGATCAAACTCGATGCCGCGTTCTTCCAGGTTGTAGAGCACCTGATTGGTGGCACAGGCCGGTGAGGCCAGTTCCTCCAGGTCGTCGACATCAAAATTGGAGACGCCCCAGCGACCTATCCTGCCTTCTTCGCGCAGGCGCTCGAAGGCTTCGACCGTTTCTTCGAGGGGGTACTGGCCGCGCCAGTGCAGCAGGTAGAGGTCGATGTAATCGGTATCCAGCCTCCGCAGACTGCGTTCGCACGCCTGGGGGATGCCTTTGCTGCTGGCGTTGTGCGGGTAAACCTTGCTGACCAGAAACACTTCGTCACGTCTGCCGGCGATGGCTTCACCGACCACTGCCTCAGCGCCGCCCTCGCCGTACATTTCAGCGGTGTCGATGAGGGTCATGCCCAATTCGATGCCCAAGCGCAATGCAGCCACTTCCTGGGTCTGCCGGGAACGATCTTCTCCCATGCGCCAGGTGCCTTGGCCGATGACCGGTACGTGGACGCCGGCCAGTTCGAGGGTCCGCATTCAAACCTCCTTTCTGAATTTCAATCGATACTTCAATGGGCAGCAGAATAGCCCGGTGGTTCCGTCGAGCCCCAGAAAGGAGGTGTCCCGGGTTGCCAACGCTTACGGACCGTCGGCACTGCACTTTTTAAGGATTCACGGCTCTATCCTTGGCCAGCCTGCGGCGAATCCCCACCGCCGGCCCATGCCCAAGTTCAATAACCCATGGCTCGAGTTTTACCCCTCACCGCCACACCAATCCGCCGCCGTTGCCTGCTGTTGGCCTGCTTGTCGATGCTCGCCGCCTCCGGGTGCAGTCAGCAGCAGGGCAGCGACATCGTCAGCCAGTTTCGCGAAGGCCAACCCCAGGAATTCCTCCAGACCAGCGTCGACCGCATGGCGACCCTGGCGATGCGTGACAACCTCGACAGCCTCTACCTGCTGATGAGCAAGCTTTACCTGCGCAACCCGGACGAGCTGAAAAAATCCGGTTTCCTCGACGCCCGCACCGCTGGCAAGCAAGTGCGCATGGCCATCGAACAGCAACAGCCGCTGCCGACCCTGGGGGGCAAAAAAGACCTGGCAGCGCTGAGTTACGCCATGAGCCCGGAATTTCTCGGCGACCGGGTCGGTGCCTTCATCTATGCCATCGGCAGCATGCTCGTCACCGCCCACGGCAATCGGCTCGAGTTCTACATGACGGATGCGATCAATCCGACGTTCGTCAGCAACGCTGTCCGCAACATCGAGAAAGCCACCTGGATACTCAGCCAGCGGCAAAGCAAGAACGGCGAGCCGTTGCTGTTCTCCAACGAAATTTCGGAGGAGGGCAGCAACCTGAGTTTTGCCGTGGAGTTCGGCAAGATCATCGCGCGGCTGGACCTGCTGACGCAGATGCTGGACGAGCGCTACCGACGGATCGGCTTGAATTATGCGCAGAGTTTACTGTTTTTGAATTTCTTGCCGGTGCAATAAGCAAGGAAGTGCATAAAGATAGATCGCATCGATATAAGTGGTTATAAGAAAAATCGCTATGCTGCGGGCCAGATTTTTCATGCGTTTTTTGTGGGCGTGTTAATGGAATTCGGTAATTTCGGTTTAGTCGTGGCAGGTCTGGTGGTCGGCTTTATTGTCGGGATGACTGGGGTCGGTGGCGGTTCGTTGATGACTCCCATTCTGTTGTGGTTCGGCGTCAATCCGGCCACCGCAGTGGGGACGGATTTGCTGTACGCGGCGATTACCAAGTCCAGTGGCGTGCTGGTTCATAGAAAGAACAAGAACATCGACTGGGCGATTACCGGTTGGTTGACCCTCGGCAGTGTGCCGGCGGTGGCGCTGACGCTGTGGTTTCTGAGCACCTTGCAAACGTCGCCCGAGGCGATGAACGCGGTCATCAAACAGGCCTTGGGTTTTGTCCTGTTTGCCACGGCGCTGGCGATTTTTTTCAAGAAACGCCTGCTCGATTTCGCCCACAAACGCGCGGGCGGTCATTACAACCCCAGCGGCAATCGCTTGAATGTGCTGACCGTGATCACCGGCCTGGTCCTCGGCACCATGGTTGCCCTGACCTCCATCGGTGCTGGCGCCCTGGGCACCGTCGCGTTGTTCATTCTCTATCCGCTGCTGCCTACCCGCCGTCTGGTGGGCACGGAAATCGCGCACGCCGTACCGCTGACCCTGGTTGCCGGCCTCGGCCATGCAAGCATGGGCAACATGGATTGGCACGTGCTGGGTTATTTGCTGGTCGGTTCGCTGCCGGGGATTTACCTGGGCAGCCACCTGACGGGCCGCATCTCCGATGAAGTGCTGCGACCTTGCCTGGCCACGATGCTGGTGCTGATCGGGTACAAACTGGCGTTCTGATTCCGCCCGTTCCAGAAACAAACCCAAAAGCCTGCTGCTGATTCTCAGTGAACCGCGCACCGCCACAAAGGTTGGCTCAAGCACCGCGAGGTGCTGGCGAGCGCGGCTTAGGGCCGGGTCAGAATTTCCAGCAGATGCCCGTCCGGGTCATCGAAGTAAACTCGCCGGCCACCGCCGTAATCGTTGATCTCGTTTGGTCGTTGTTTGCCGGGGTCGGCCCACCAGGGTTGCTGTCGGGCTTGCAGGCGGGCGAAGGCCGCATCGAAATCGTCGTCACCGATCAAAAACGCGTAGTGCTGGGAGGCAATCGGCGGGTCATTGTCGTAGAAGTCCAGCGACACATCGTTGTCGAACTTGACGATCAGCATCGGGCCGAAGGGTTCGGGGCAGGGCAGACCGAGGATGTCTGCCAGATAGTTGGCTGATGTCTGCTTGTCGCGACACCAGACGATGGTGTGGTTCAACTGAGCGCTCATGCACAGGTCCTCACGGCGGATCAGGGCTTGGTTGTTGAGCTATGAGATTAGCTCAGCCTGTTGCGCAATGACCGCCCTGACCTAAGCTTGGGGCAAGGCGAGACACAATTGCGGTGCGTCACCCGGAACGAACGCCGCGATGCGCAATCATTAGAGCGTGGATATCAAAAGGAGATGCGCATGCTCATCAGGTCATTGACCCTGACTACCCTGCTGGCTTTCGCCGGCCCCTTGTTCGCTGCCGATGACGGCTCACCGCTGGATATGGACAAGGGCAGGTCCCGGCCGTTGATTGTCATCGCTCCAAGTACGGTCGATCCCACGTGGGTCAGCCTGAAAAAGTCGCTGGATGAGCCGGCCAATCGCAAAGGGTTCACCGAGCGAAACATGGTCCTGTACACCGTGCTCAATTTGATGGGCCAGCGCGAGGGCAAAGACCTGGGACCACAAGACACGGCGGCATTGATCCGCTCGCTCAAGTTGGGTGCCGGCGCGAAGAGCAAAGTCATCCTGGTGGGCAAGGACGGGGAAAAGAAACTTGAACAATCGGGAGCGATCGAGCTGAAGGAGATTTTCGCCGCCGTCGACCAATTGCCGGCGACAGAGCAAGAAGCCACGGTGCCGACACCGCCGCCGGTCACTGAAGCCGCACCGGCCAACGGCGCCAAAGGCGCAAAACCGGGCAAACCGGCGAAGCCTGCCAAGCCGCCTGAAATGCCGGATGATTAAACGCAGACTTTTGTAGCAGCGGGCGCAGCCTGCGCCAGCTGCTACAACAATGAAAAATGGGCGACCTCAAGAGGTCGCCCATTTTGTTTGCTCGGCAGCAGCTACAAAAAAACCGGGCGTTTCGGGGTGAGATGTACTGGTTTCTATTGGTCTCGGAAGTTTCCTGCAAGTCCTGTCGGTCTTTATGAACTGGTTTCTGTCAGAGAGCACCGCTAGCCTTCGTCAGCCACCGCAAAATCGCGGTCGGACGTGGGAGTCCGCGACACTGAGGGATCCAGGGACGAAAACACCAATGGCACAAAAAGGAGCCTCGTCTGTGAAAAAGTTCAGCAAGCATCAACCGCAAACCCTGACCGACGCCGATCATCTCGATCCCGCGAAGCTGTGTGAAACCGCAAAAGGCGCAGTCACCCGAAGTCCCAGGCGTACCGACACGACCCAGCAGATTTTCACTGTTGCTCCTGGTGTCGACACACTAACCCTGCTAAATCAAGCCTGCGAAAACCTTGCCTCCCTGAATGTCCTGATTGCGAATTTTGCCGGGAAACTGGAAGGCTCGAACCGCAAGGTGCTGCTGTCGATTCAGCAATTGGCGGCGGTCACCGGGTTGTTGGTGAATCAGGCACGGGAAAATCTTGATCCGAGAGGCGATGCACCTGACGCTCAGCCGCCGACTCGGCATTGAGCTGACGCAGTAACGACAATGGGCGACCTCAAAGGGGTCGCCCATTTTGTTTGCCCGCCAAAGACCTGTAGCAGCTGCCGAGCCTGCGAGGCTGCTGCTACAGGGAGATCTAGTTGCTCTTGGCTACTTTGCCAGTGCGCTCAATATCGTATGAGCAATCTTGATCCGCTCAGGGTTCGGGTAGTTTTTGTTGGCCAGGATCACTATGCCGATGTCTTTCGACGGCACATACGCCACGTAGGCACCGAAGCCGCTTGTTGAGCCGGTTTTGTTGATCAATACGTTTTCTGGTTGAGGTTGCGGCGGGGTCAGCCACTGGACTTCGTGAGCTTGCGTCGCCATCTGCGTCGAGTTACCCGCCAGCAATCTGTCTAGGGTGACCGGATAGTGGTAGAACTCCCAACCCAGCCCCTGAGTCATCTCGCCCACCTTGTAGTAACCGGTATGCGTCGCGGCGATTGCCCGCTGCATCGGATCTTCAAGGAGAGTCGGTTTCATGTTCGCTTCAACATACCGAATCAAATCCGCAGCACTGGTTTTCACGCCATACGCCTCCGAATCCAGTGCCCCCGGCCCAACCCGTACAGGCTTGCCATCCTTGTTGTAACCCTGAGCATAAAGCCCCATCTGAGCCTGCGGCACCTTGAGGTAGGTGTGCTTTAGTCCGAGTTTCGGCAGCAGGGTTTTTTCCATCACGTCATCAAACGGCGCGCCCATGCTTTGGGCGGCGAGGTAACCGAACAACCCCAGGCTCGGGTTCGAATACTGCCGATGGGTGCCCGCCGCATAGGTCGGTTTCCACTGCTTGAAATACCCGAGCATCTTGTCCGGTGCATCGGCATCGCTGGGGAATTGCAGCGGTAGCCCGCCGGCGCTGTAGGTGCCCAGTTGCAGCACGCTGATGTTATCGAACGCGCTGCCACGCAGCTCCGGCAGCACGCTGCTGGCCTTGTCCGACAGGGACAGTTTGCCGGTGGCCTGAGCGTAGGCGGCGAGGGTAGCAGTGAAGGTTTTGCTCACCGAACCGATCTCGAACAGGGTGTCTTCGGTGACAGCTTTGCCGTTTTCCTTCGAGGCCACGCCGTAGTTAAAGTAATGCGGTTGGCCATTGACGGTGATGGCTACCGCGACACCGGGGATCTGCTGTTGCTGGATCACCGGTTCGATGGCGGCCGTCACGATGGCTTCGATGCGGTCATCAGCAACGCAATGACCGGCGCTGAGGATAAGTGCGAAAGCGCTGCAGGACGCGAGCTTGTTATGCATGATTGATTCACTTTCCATGAGTTTCAAGGGTGTTAACCGCTACACTCCGAGCGGCTTTGCAAACCTGGCCGCTGAGGGGCGAGCAAAATCTATGCAGTCTGCCGAGTTTCGACAACCGAGCATATTTCGGACGAGCCATTAGAAAAATTTGGGAGTCGATATGATCCGTCCTCAATTACCGCTCAATGCATTGCGCGCTTTCGAGGCCTCTGCCCGTCATTTGAGTTTCACCCGGGCGGCGGTGGAGTTGTGCGTCACGCAGGCGGCAGTGAGTCATCAGGTCAAAAGCCTTGAGTCTCAACTTGGCGTGGCCCTGTTCAAGCGCTTGCCCCGCAGGCTGATGTTGACCAGCGAGGGCGAAATCTTGCTACCGGTGTTGCGCGAGTCTTTCGACCGTATCGCGCAAACCCTTGGGCGATTCGAGGGCGGACATTTTCGTGAGGTATTGACGGTCGGCGCGGTGGGAACCTTCGCGGTGGGCTGGTTGTTGCCACGGTTGACGGACTTCCAGACGAAACATCCATTCATAGATTTGCGTCTGTCGACCAACAACAATCGAGTGGATGTGGCGGCTGAAGGGCTGGATTTCGCCATTCGTTTTGGCGCAGGGGCGTGGCATGGCATTGAAGCGGTGCGGTTGGTCGAGGCGCCGCTGTCGGTGTTGTGCGTTCCCGAGATTGCCCGGCAATTGAAAACACCGACAGACCTGTTGCAGCAAACGCTGTTGCGTTCCTATCGCGCGGACGAGTGGCCCGAATGGTTTCAGGCCACGGGCCTCTCGACCCACACAGCGCCGCCTCGAAGCATCGTCTTCGACTCGTCGCTGGCGATGATGGAGGCGGCGCTGCAAGGGGCGGGGGTGGCATTGGCGCCGCCGCTGATGTTCGCCCGGCAACTGGCAGCGGGAGCAATCGAGCAACCGTTCGCTATCGGGATCACCACCGGCAGTTACTGGCTGACCCGTTTACAGTCCCGCCCCGAAACGTCGGCGATGGCGGCGTTCAAGCAATGGTTGCTGCAAGCAGCGCAAGAACCTGTGGGAGCGAGCTTGCTCGCGAAAGCGGTCTATCCGTCACATTGAGGGTGGATGTGCCGACGTCTTCGCGAGCAGGCTCGCTCCCACGGGGATTGCGATATCCCAATAGCGTTAGCGCACCAGACACGGCCGCTTGTTATCGAACTTCCAGCCCGGACTCAGAAACTGCATCGCCACGCTGTCATCCCGGGCGCCCAGTCCCATGCCTTTATACAGCTCATGAGCCTTGGCCAACTGATCCATGTCCAATTCGACGCCCAGCCCAGCCTTCTTCGGCACTTGCACACAGCCGCCAACGATTTGCAGCGGCGCTTTGGTCAGGCGCTGACCGTCCTGCCAGATCCAGTGGGTGTCGATGGCGGTGATTTCACCCGGTGCGGCGGCCGCGACGTGGGTGAACATCGCCAAGGAAATATCAAAGTGGTTATTGGAATGCGAACCCCAGGTCAGGCCCCACTCATGGCACATCTGCGCCACACGGACCGAGCCCTGCATCGTCCAGAAGTGCGGGTCAGCCAGCGGAATGTCCACTGATTGCAACTGGATCGCGTGGCCCATTTCCCGCCAGTCGGTGGCGATCATGTTGGTGGCGGTTTTCAGGCCCGTGGCGCGACGGAATTCAGCCATGACTTCACGGCCCGAATAACCGTTTTCCGCACCGCACGGGTCTTCGGCGTAAGCCAGGACGTGATGCTGATCCCGGCACAGGCGAATGGCTTCCTTGAGTGACCACGCGCCATTCGGATCGAGGGTGATGCGCGCATCGGGGAAGTGTTCGGCCAGGGCGGTGACGGCTTCGATTTCTTCATCGCCACTGAGCACGCCGCCCTTGAGTTTGAAGTCCTTGAAACCGTAGCGGGCGTGGGCGGCTTCGGCCAGGCGCACCACGGCGTCGGCGGTCATGGCTTTTTCGTGACGCACGCGGAACCAGTCGTTGTCGGCGTCCGGTTCGCTGCGGTAGACCAGGTCGGTTTCGTTGCGATCACCGACATAGAACAGATAACCCAGCATCTTCACTTCATCACGCTGCTGGCCTTCGCCGAGCAGGGCGGCGACCGGCACGTCGAGGTGCTGACCCAGGAGATCAAGCAGCGCAGCTTCAAGGCCGGTGACGGCGTGGATGGTGATGCGCAAATCGAACGTCTGCAAACCGCGACCGCCGGCGTCGCGATCGGCGAAGGTCTGGCGCACTTGATTGAGGATCTTCTGATACGTGCCGATCGGGCTGCCAACCACTAATGAGCGAGCGTCTTCGAGGGTCTGGCGAATGCGCTCGCCGCCCGGTACTTCACCGACGCCGGTGTGACCGGCGTTGTCTTTCAGGATCACGATGTTGCGGGTGAAAAACGGCCCGTGGGCGCCGCTCAAATTGAGCAACATGCCATCGTGGCCGGCCACCGGAACAACCTGCATGCTGGTGATGATCGGGGCTTTTGCGGTTTCTTGTGCGTTCATTTTTATGTCCTTCAAAGCAGTGCTCTTGCATGAGTGTTCAGGCGTGGTTAGGCGCTGGTTTGCCCAGAGCAACAGCAGGTGCGGGTTTCGGTTTATTGCGTGCGGCGAAGACGATGATCGCGGCAATGATCGAGGTCGCGGCCAGGCCGTACAGCCCGCCCTGAATCGAGCCGGTGCGTTCTTCCAGCAGGCCGAACGTGGTCGGCGCGACAAAGCCGCCGAGGTTGCCCACCGAGTTGATCAGCGCGATCACACCCGCCGCGATCCGTGCATCCAGATAGGCCTGAGGAATCGGCCAGAACAGCGACGACGCCGATTTGAAACCCAGCGCAGCAAAGCAGATGGCGACGAAGGCGAAGATCGGCCCACCGGTGGTGGACATGAACATCCCGGCTGCTGCGATCAGCAGGGCCGCGGCGACCCAGGCTTGCTGGTGTTTCCATTTGGCCGACAGCGAAGCGAAGGCGTACATGCCGACGATCGACAGCAACCACGGAATCGAGTTGAACAGCCCGACTTGAATATCGCTCAGGTCGCCCATCTTTTTGATGATGCTCGGCAGCCAGAAGGTCGCGGCGTAGATGGTCAATTGGATGAAGAAATAGATCAGGCAGAACAGGATGATCTGGCGATCCTTGAGCAGCTTGCCCAACGACGGTTTGATCGGCGTCGCGGCTTCGCGGGCCAGTTGTTCGTCGTCGATGGCCTTGACCAGCGCGTCTTGTTCGGCGCGGCTCAGCCATTTGGCGTCGTGGGGTTTGGAGTCCAGCCAGAACCAGACGAACACGCACAGCCCGACCGAGAAC
>NZ_JBBWCB010000136.1:0-13919 GCF_039888995.1 Pseudomonas rossensis
GGCCAGCATTTTGCCTCGGGCTTCCTTCAGATTCGCAGTCGCCCGCGACACCCTTGCCTCTGGCTAACACTTCCCCTTGCCGGGTGTGTAGAGGACTTTCACCTCCAAGTCACCAGCGTGGCCACCACAGCCAAGCTGGTTGCGCTTGCGCGCAACGCGCCATGCCTGGCGCACCAAAAGAAAAGGGAGACCCGTCGGCCTCCCTTTAGAGAACTTCGTCCGTGCTCGACGCTTTTGACGTCGGCTCACCTCACGCCGTCTTCTGGACAGTGTGTAGCTCGGGGGCCGGCTCATCCCCGGTGGGGGTGGCGACCGCAGCTGGCCTGATTGGGCGAGCCGCACTGGACTGTTTGTCCGAGCAGTGATTCTGGTGATAAGAATAGGCTCGCGGCGCCGGCAGAGGATTGCGAAGATTGCTCAAATAAACATCACTTGCGCAATTTTTAACCCTGGATAGATAATCCACCGCAATAGTTATGACAAAGGCCTGATTGATGAGCAAACTCGACCGATACGACCTGAGCATTCTGGCGGAATTGCAGCGTGACGCGCGCATCTCCAACCAGGAGCTGGCCGAACGCATCGGCCTGTCCCCCTCGCCATGCTCGCGGCGGGTCAAGCAACTGGAGGACGACGGCTATATCTCCCGCCAGGTGGCCCTGCTGGACCGCAAGATGCTTGGCCTGAGCCTGACGGCTTACGTATTGATCGGTATGGACCGGCATACGCCAGAGCGGTTCGAGAACTTCGAAGCGGCGATTCGTACGTTGCCGCAGGTGCTGGAATGCAGTTTGGTGACCG
The DNA here is from genome assembly GCF_039888995.1 of Pseudomonas rossensis. Classification (NCBI taxonomy): domain Bacteria; kingdom Pseudomonadati; phylum Pseudomonadota; class Gammaproteobacteria; order Pseudomonadales; family Pseudomonadaceae; genus Pseudomonas; species Pseudomonas rossensis. The sequence goes on from NZ_JBBWCB010000136.1 coordinate 802, forward strand.
GGATGGATGCCGACTATCAGCTCAAGGTCGTCGTGCCGGACATGGATCATTATCAGAAATTGCTGCTGGGACACCTCACCCGGATTGAAGGGGTGACGAGTGTGCGGTCGAGTTTTGTGTTGAATCAGGTCTTGAACAGTACGGAACTGCCACTCACTCATCTGCGCAGCTGAAACCCGCTTCTGGTAGGAGCTGTCGAGTGAAACGAGGCTGCGATCTTTTGATCTTGCTCTTTAAAAACAACATCAAAAGATCGCAGCCTCGTTTCACTCGACAGCTCCTACAAGGTTAGGGCCGGGCGACGAATGACTGCGACACACCGACGCAGGTCAATCCTCCACCACTCCCCCATGCCGTATACTCCAGCGCCTTTTAGCCTCGCCCACGCTGGAGATGCCTGATGGATCCTGCAGTATTCGAAGAGTGGATGATGACCGGTCTGGTCAGCATTCTGATCATTTTCATGGGTTTCATCGTCTGGGATCTGGCGAAGAAGTCCAAAGCCGGACGCTTTGGCTCGTTCATCCTGTTCTTCGTACTCGGCTTGGGCGTGGGCGCGTTCGTGATCAAAAGCGTGGTCATCGGCCTGATCGAATCCGGCACGTTATAAACGCGCTGGCACTTCCTTCCACTGGCCCTGATCGAGCCCTTCGATCGACCAGTCGCCGATTCTGACCCGTACCAGACGCAACGTCGGCAAGCCGACCGCCGCGGTCATGCGCCGTACCTGACGGTTACGCCCTTCGCGAATCACCAATTCCAGCCAGCTCGTCGGCACGCTTTTGCGAAAGCGTACGGGCGGGTTGCGTGGCCACAGTTCAGGTTCTTCAAGCTGCCGCGCTTGCGCCGGTAGCGTCATGCCATCGTTCAGCTCCACGCCATCGCGTAAACGCTGCAATTGCTCGGCACTCGGCTCGCCTTCTACCTGCACCCAATACGTCTTCGCCAGTTTGTGTTTCGGGTCGGCGATCCGCGCTTGAAGCTGGCCATCGTTGGTCAGCAGCAGCAAACCTTCACTGTCGCGGTCCAGCCGTCCTGCCGGGTAAATCCCGGGAATCTCGATGTAATCCTTGAGCGTCGCCCGCCCTTCTCCGTCGCTGAATTGCGTCAGCACATCGAAAGGTTTGTTGAACAGAATCAGCTTCGGCTCGGCCGGTGGCGCTTTGGCGACACGGCGCGGGGCAGAGGACGATGGCGCAGGTTTCACGCCAGGGCGGCGGGAAACGGGACGTTGAGGACGAGACATGGGAAAAGGAACATCTAACGGTCAGGGCTGCTAATGCTAGTGCCCTGACCGCCAAATGACCATGACAACTCTCTATTAGCGGAACGGCGGCTCATCGAAGCTGCGCAGTTTGCGCGAGTGCAGCGAGTTGAGTTCGGTGCGCAACAGATCCACCGCCTCGATCCCAATCTTCAAGTGCTGGCTGACCGCGCGCTCATAGAAGGCGTTGGCCGAACCCGGCAGTTTGATTTCGCTGTGCAACGGTTTGTCCGAGACGCAGAGCAACGTGCCGTACGGAACCCGCAAGCGATAACCTTGCGCCGCGATAGTGCCGCTTTCCATGTCCACCGCCACGGCGCGGGACAGGTTGATCAGCGGACGCTCCTGAGCCCAGCGCAATTCCCAGTTACGGTCGTCGTAGGTCAGTACGGTGCCGGTGCGCAGGCGTTTTTTCAGCTCGTCGCCCTTCTCACCGGTGATATTGGCCGCCGCTTGCTGCAACGCCATCTGCACTTCGGCCAGCGCCGGAATCGGAATATTCGGCGGCACGACCCGATCGAGAATCCCGTCGCGGCGCATGTAAGCGTGCGCCAGCACGTAATCGCCAATGGTCTGCGACTGACGCAAACCGCCACAGTGACCGATCATCAGCCAGCAATGCGGACGCAGCACCGCCAGGTGGTCGGTGATGTTCTTGGCGTTGGACGGGCCGACGCCGATGTTCACCAGGGTCACGCCGTGGCCGTCGCTGGCGATCAGGTGATAGGCCGGCATCTGATAGCGGTGCCAAACCACACCGGCGGCAATCGCCGAGGCTTCGCCGTGGTCCATGCTCTTTTCGATGATCACGTTGCCCGGCAGGACCATGCGCACGAAACGCGGATCGCTGCGCAACTGTTCCAGGCCATGGACGATGAACTGGTCAACGTAGCGGTGGTAGTTGGTCAGCAGAATCCATGGCTGCACATGACGCCAGTCGCTGCCGGTGTAATGCACCAGACGGCGCAGGGAGAAATCCACCCGCGCAGCATCGAACAAGGCCAACGGCAGCGGGTCGGTGTTTTCCCAGTCATACAAACCATCGGCGATCCCGTCGGTGGCAGCGGACAGGTCGGTACTCGGGAACACCCGCGCCAGCGTGGCAGCGGTGACGCCGGAACCGGCCAGCTCATCGCCCTGCTCGACCACGTACGGATAAGGAATGTTTTGCTGGCTGATGCCGACTTCCACCGTGACGGTGAAGTCGTGCATCAACGGCACCAGTTGTTCCAGCAAGTATTTACGGAAGGCCGCCGGATGAGTGACGGTGACGCTGTAAGTCCCTGGCAACTGAACCTTGGCGTAGGCGCGAGTAGTCTGTGGGACTTCGCCCTGGCAGAGGTAGGTCAGACGCAGTTCGGGATAACGAAACATCGCACGCTGTTCGGCGTCCGGTTCGACTCGATCCTTGAGGTAACGCTTGAGCGCCTGGTTCAGCGCGGTGGTTGCACGATTGTGCAAGAGCGCAAGCCGGTCCACGGCTTGCTCGGCGGTTTGAACGACAATAAAAGCTTCGGTCACGATCAGCATCCTGTGTTCTGACTTGCAGGCCTTCATCTTGCCTGCATCGTCGCTTCACGGGAACAGTGGAGTGTTGATACGCAAGTGCTTTGGTCACCGCAGATCAAATGTGGGAGCGAGCTTGCTCGCGATAGCGGTCTGTCAGGCGACATCTATGTCGGATGTTAATCAGTCATCGCGAGCAAGCTCGCTCCCACAGGAGTCGGTGTCGTTCACTGAAGTGGGGTCGACCTCGCGACAATCGCTTCCACATCCAGCCCTCGTGGCAACGCGCCATACACCCGACCGGCCGAACCGAGGCGGCTCGCAATGAAAGCGTCACTGACGGCGGCGTTGCCCGCCTCCAGCAACAGCTTGGCCTGAAGGCCCAAGGCGATGTCTTCGGTGAGCTGCCGCGCGCGATACTGAATGTCGCTGGTGTCTTTGAAGGCAGTCTGCAATTGGCTGATGTGTGCGGCCAGGCGTTTGTCGCCATGACCATCGCCCAATTCGCTGAACAGTACGTCGAGCACACCCGGCTCCTTCGACAACGCTCGCAACACGTCGAGGCATTGCACGTTGCCGGAACCTTCCCACGTCGAATTGACCGGTGCCTCACGGTACAACCGCGGCAAGATGCTGTCTTCGACATAACCGGCGCCGCCCATGCATTCGGCAGCTTCGTTGATCATTCCGGGCGCGCGCTTACAGATCCAGTACTTGCCCACCGCCGTGACCAGCCGAGCGAATTTGGCTTCATGGTCGTCATCCAGATGATCCAGCGCCTGGCCCATGCGCAGGCTCAAGGCCAGGGCGGCTTCGCTTTCCAGGGCCAGGTCGGCCAGTACGTTCTGCATCAAGGGTTGTTCGCTGAGCAATTTGCCGCCGACCTTGCGGTGAGCGCAGTGATGGCTGGCCTGGGTCAGGGCCTGGCGCATCAACGAACTGGAGCCGACCATGCAATCGAAGCGGGTCATGGCGACCATTTCGATGATGGTCGGAACGCCCCGGCCCTCCTCGCCGACCATCCACGCCAACGCACCACGGAACTCCACTTCGCTGGACGCGTTGGAGCAATTGCCGAGTTTGTTCTTCAGGCGCTGTATGTAGAACTGATTGCGTGTGTCGTCCGGACGGTGGCGCGGCAGCAGGAAACAGGTCAAACCCTTGTCAGTCTGGGCCAGGGTAAGGAAGGCATCGCACATCGGTGCCGAACAGAACCACTTGTGGCCCACCAGTTCATACGCCTGGCCCGGACCACTGGCGCCCACCGGATAAGCCTTGGTGGTGTTGGCCCGCACGTCGGTGCCGCCCTGTTTCTCGGTCATCGCCATGCCGATGGTGACCCCGGCCTTGTGGGCCATGCCGACGTTGCGCGGGTCGTATTCGGTGGAGAGGATTTTCGGCAGCCATTGCTCCGCCAGATCCGCTTGCAGGCGCATCGCCGGGACGCTGGCGAAAGTCATGGTCAGCGGGCAACCACTACCGGCCTCAGCCTGGCTGTGCAGGTAGGTCATGGCGGCGCGGGCGACGTGGGCGCCGGACTGCGGATGCGCCCAGGGCAACGAAGTCAAACCGTGCTCGACCGCCGTGCGCATCAGTTCGTGATAGGCCGGGTGAAATTCCACCAGGTCGATGCGATGGCCGTAACGGTCATGGCTGCTGAAAACCGGCTTGTTCTGATTGGCCAGGAACCCCGCTTCCATCAGCGGCCCGCCGGCCAAGGCGCCGTAAGCGTCGATCCGCGACTCGGCCCACCCGGCCCCGAAACGCCGCGACCACTCCTGCAACGGCAGGTCGATGCGATACAGGTTGGCGCCGTCCAGCGACGGTGGCTGGTTGGTGACTTCGTGGGTTTCGGCGAACTGATGCAGGTTCATGACGGGGCTCCTTTGGTCAGCCAAGGGACTTCAGTTAAGCACCGCCCCCCAGCTGAACAAAGTGTCATATCTGCCTAACTATCGGCGCTTTCGCCCTGCCTTGGACACAGCACCCGGCGATAGAGCGCTGCTTGCAGATCCTCGAATTTCACCGGTTTGCTCAGGTAATCGATCAAGGCACCGGTCGGGCAGCGTTCCCGATCAATGCTCAAGGCAATCACGAATACCGGCAGTTCGGTGCAGCCCGGCAACGCGCGGATCTGGCAACAGAGGGACGCGCCGTCCAGCGGTGGAAGCTGGCAGTCGAGCAATACCGCATCGAAGGTTTCGCGCTGCAAGTGATCGAGCGCGGTAGCCCCGTTGTCGACGGTGCGCACCCGGAAGCCCAGCTTGAGCAACATGCCACGCATCACCAACTGATTGATGCTGTTGTCATCAACCAGCAGGACGGTGCAGTCCTGAGGCAGCCGCAGACGAGGAAACTCCCGGGTCATCAAGGGCACTGACGGCCGCTCCACCACAGGCAGTTCGAACTCGACGTCGAGCTGGAAGCGGCTGCCACGACCAGGCTCGGAGCGGTGGGTCAGTTTTCCACCGAGCAGTTCGACCAGTTGCCGACAGATCGCCAGGCCAACGCCCAGACCGCCGTACTCACGGGTCATCGAGCCATCGAGCTGGAAGAATCGCTGATACAGTGTCGCCTCCCCCAGATCGGTGAAGCCGATGCCGGTGTCGATCACCGCAAAGGACAGTGCCAGTCGGTCGGGCGCCACGGGTTTACCCGTCACCCGCAGCGCCAGTCCACCGATCCGAGTGAACTTGATCGCGTTATCCAGCAGGCATTCCAGGCATTGCGCCAACTTGGCGCTGTCGCCGTGCAAGCGATCCGGCAGTCCCGGCGCGACCTCGACTTTGAAGTCCAGCGACTTGCTCAACGCGTTGCCCTCGAACTGCAGGCGCAAAGCCTCGACCACGCCGCGCAAACTGAAAACGGCCGGATAGGTCTTGAGCTTGCCGGCCTGCAACTCGGTCAGGGTGAGGATGCCGTTGACCATGCGCATCATGTCTCGCGCGGAACCGGCGGCCGTCTGCTGATATTGCTCCAGCTCCGGGTCCATCTCGACCGTCTGCATCAGTTCCAGCGAACCGATTACACCGTTCATGGGCGTGCGCAGTTCGTGGGTCAGGGTGGCGAGGAATTCGTCCTTGAGCTTGTTACTGTGAGCCAGTTGCTGGTTCAGCACTTCAAGCGTTTGACCGGCATCGAACAGGGTCTGCGCCTGTTGCTCGCGCATGGCGTTAATGCGATCGGCCAGCGCCAGGGACAGCAGCGCCACCTCTATCGCCGAGCCGATCTGGCTGGAATACATGGTCAGGAACACGTTTGGCAGGTAACCCAGCACCATCAGGGTGTTGACGATGCCGCCGAGCAGGAATGCCGACCAGGCGATGATGAAATACCGCGCCACTCGCAGGCCACGCAGCCAGGCGAAAATCCCTGCGGCAAAAATCACTACGGTGAAGGTCAGTGCCAGCGCCGTCGCCAGGCGCAGGGCCAGGGCGTAACTGGTCATCAACGACAACCCGACAACCACCGCGCTAAACGCAATCAACGCCAACAGTAAGCGGTCGAGCCAACGACTGTGGGTTGCCGTCTGCAAGAAGCCGCGCGCGAACTGGCTGCCGAACAGGCCAGCGCAACCGATGAAAAACGGCGTCGCTGCGTTGGCCCACCAAGGATTGTTCGGCCAGAAATACTCCACGGCCGCGCCGTTCACTGACAGCTGATACAAACCGAACGAGGCGATATAGAAGATGTAATAGAGGTAGCTGGTATCGCGCACACTGAGATAGATGAACAGGTTGTACACCAGCATTCCCAGCAACACGCCGTAGATCAGCCCCAGCACATACAGTCGGATCGGTTGCTCTTCCAGGTAGGCAGTGCTCGACCATAGGGTGACCGGCGCCTGGATCGACCCTTCACTTTGCAGGCGCAGGTACAGGGTTTGCGCTTGATCAGGAGTGAAGCTCAGATCGAACAGGTAGTTGTTCTGGCGGATTTCGCGACTGTCGAACGGCAAGGCATCGCCAGTCTGGCGTGCCAGTAGATAGCCACCGGCCGCATCGGGCAAATAGAGATCAATGTGATCAAGGGGCGGATAGGCCAGTTCCAGCAACCAGGTGCGTTGCACCGCGGGGTTGTTCGGACGGTAATGCAGGTCAATTTTCAGCCAGAACACTGAACGCGAGTAACCGGCGTTGAGGGTGGCTTTATCGTGGGGCTTGAAGTTTCCGGCCGCGGCCTGCGCACGGACATCGGCGATGGTCGCCTGACCGCCCGCGTCTTCGAACACCTGCAAGGTTCGGCCCAGGGGAAGGCTTTGAGTGAATTCGTCGAATTCGACTGCACTCGCCATGAGGGGCAAGCACAACAGCAACATCAGCAAATAGCGCATTTAAGCCCCAGCGTGGCCTGTCCGGTTATCTCAGGAAGCCCCTCATTCCTTTTGAGTAGACGTAAAACCGGTATTACCTGTTATTGGTTTGGATCCACTCTAGCATAGCCGTTGATGGCCATTGAACACCATTGAAATTTTTCCTACAAAGGCTCTAGCACGGGAGTTCCAGCTCTACGCATTGGGCTGGAGATGTTTGCCCGTCCAGTTTGTGAAAGCGCTCATTCCCTGTAGCAGCTGGCGAAGCCTGCGTTCGGCTGCGCAGCAGTCGTAAAACCTGAACACGCGGTCTGCCTGATACACCGCAGCGACTGACTTCACGACTGCTACGCAGCCGAACGCAGGCTTCGCCAGCTGCTACAAAGTCCGTGTCATGACTCGTTGGTCGACTGGTGGTAAGCTCGCGCACCATGAATATCTACAGCTCTCGCCCCGTTGTCCTCTGTCTCTCCGGCCACGACCCAAGTGGTGGCGCCGGCTTGCAGGCAGATATCGAAGCCCTGCTCGCTCAGGGTTGTCATGCGGCCCCGGCCGTCACCGCCCTGACCGTGCAAGACACGGTCAACGTCACTGACTTCCGCGTCCTCGACCGTGAGTGGGTGTTGGCCCAGGCCAATGCCGTGCTCAACGACTCGACGGTCGCGGCGGTGAAACTGGGCATGCTCGGTTCCCTGGAAATGGTCGACACCGTGGTCGAACTGTTGTCGGCGCACCCGCATTTGCCGGTGGTCTGCGACCCGGTGCTGCGCGCCGGTGGCGGCGGACGCCTGGGCAAGGACGAAGTCGGCTACGCCATGCGCGAGCGCCTGCTGCCTCTGTCGATCATCGCCACCCCAAACCTTCCCGAAGCCCGCATCCTCGCCGAACTGCCCGAAGGCACCGCGGACGAGTGCGCTGAAAAACTCCTGCCATTCGTCAAACACCTGCTGATCACTGGCGGCCATGGCGATGAACACGAAATCCACAATCGCCTGTATAGCCGCGACGGTCACCGCGAAACCTTCACCTGCCAGCGCTTGCCCGGCAGTTATCACGGCTCCGGTTGCACGCTGGCCAGTGCCCTCGCCGGGCGTCTGGCCCTCGGCGAAAATCTCGCCAGTGCCGTGCAGACCGCGCTTAACTACACGTGGCGCACCCTGCGTGATGCGGAGCAGTTGGGCAAAGGCCAGTTCGTGCCGCGCCGCCTGCCGCTGGATTTCTGTTCGTAACTGTCCATGCGTAAAGCAAAAAGGATTGCCCGATGAAGCTACGTGGCCTGTACGCCATTACCGATAGCCAACTGCTGGCCGGTAAATTTCTTTCGTACGTGGAGGCGGCGCTGGAAGGCGGCGTCACCCTGCTGCAATACCGCGACAAGAGCAGCGACGAGGCCCGCCGTCTGCGCGAGGCCGAAGCCTTGCGCGATCTGTGTGAACGCTACAAGACCCAGTTGATCATCAATGACGATGCCGAACTCGCTGCACGCCTGAACGTCGGCGTGCACCTGGGCCAGACCGATGGCCCGCTGATGCCGGTTCGGGCACTGCTCGGTCGCCAGGCGATCATCGGCTCGACCTGCCACGCGCAACTCGAACTCGCCGAGCAAGCGGCCAAGGAAGGCGCCAGTTACGTCGCTTTCGGTCGTTTCTTCAACTCCAACACCAAACCCGGTGCACCGACTTGCAGCCTCGAATTGCTCGACCAGGCCCGCAGCAAACTGCACCTGCCGATCTGCGCGATTGGCGGCATCACCCTGGAAAACGCCGCGCCACTGGTGGCCCACGGGGTCGATCTGCTGGCGGTGGTCCATGGCCTGTTTGGCGCCGAGAGCACGGCTGAAGTGACACGCCGCGCCCGCGCATTTAACGAACTGCTACGTAATTAAATAGCTAAATCTGATTTGAGAGCCCCATCATGTCTCGTTCCGAAACCCTGTTTGCCAATGCCCAGAAACACATTCCCGGTGGCGTGAACTCGCCTGTTCGCGCGTTCAAAAGCGTTGGCGGCACACCGCTGTTCTTCAAACACGCGGAAGGCGCCTACGTCACCGACGAAGACAACAAGCGTTATGTGGATTACGTCGGTTCCTGGGGGCCGATGATTCTCGGCCACAGCCACCCGGACGTGCTGGACGCCGTGCGCAAACAGCTTGAGCACGGATTGTCCTACGGCGCGCCGACCGAGATGGAAACCCAGATGGCTGATCTGGTCTGCTCGATCGTGCCGTCGATGGAAATGGTGCGCATGGTCAGCTCCGGCACCGAAGCCACCATGAGTGCTATCCGTCTGGCCCGTGGTTTCACCGGCCGCGACAGCATCATCAAGTTCGAAGGCTGCTACCACGGTCACTCCGACAGTCTGCTGGTCAAGGCCGGCTCCGGCGCCCTGACCCAAGGCGTGCCGAGCTCGGCCGGTGTGCCGGCGGCCTTCGCCAAGCACACCCTGACCCTGCCGTTCAACGACATCGACGCCGTAGCAACCCTGCTCGCCGAAGTCGGCCCGGACGTGGCGTGCATCATCGTCGAGCCAGTGGCCGGCAACATGAACTGCGTACCGCCGGCGCCAGGTTTCCTCGAAGGCCTGCGGACCCTGTGCGACAAGCATGGCGTGGTATTGATTTTCGACGAAGTGATGACCGGTTTCCGTGTCGCCCTCGGCGGTGCACAAGCCCACTACGGCGTGACGCCAGACCTGACCACCTTCGGCAAAATCATCGGTGGCGGCATGCCGGTGGGCTGCTTCGGCGGCAAGCGCGAGATCATGTCGCACATCGCGCCATTGGGCCCGGTCTATCAGGCTGGCACCTTGTCGGGTAACCCGTTGGCCATGGCTGCGGGCCTGACGACCCTGCGCCTGATCAGCCGCCCTGGTTTCCACGCCGAGTTGACTGACTACACCAGTCGCCTGCTCGATGGCCTGCAACAACGCGCGGATGCCGCGGGCATTCCGTTCGTGACCACACAGGCCGGTGGCATGTTCGGTCTGTACTTCAGCGGCGCCGACGACATCGTGACCTTCGATGATGTGATGGCCAGCGACGCTGCCCTGTTCGGGCGCTTCTTCCACCTGATGCTCGAAGGCGGCGTGTACCTGGCGCCGAGCGCCTTCGAAGCCGGCTTCACCTCGATCGCCCATGGCGAAACCGAACTGAAACTGACGCTGGATGCCGCCGAGCGCGCATTTGCTGCATTGAAATAACGCTGTGCCGCTGACGTTGGCGGTTGCCAGCGTCAGCTTTCACCTGCATTCCCGCCCTTATTCCTACGCTTCTGCTCAAAATCCGCAGCAAAGTGGGCGATATATTCCCCGCGCAGCAGAAAAACGAGTAAAGACTTTGTAAGGTTGGCCCTGCTTATTTCATAATGCGCGCTTATTGGATCCCTCGATGGGTCCGCGCGCCCTTCAGAGGTAAGTCGATTCCCATGAACCGCACCGGCCGCGCCCTTGCATTGGGCTGCCTGTTGCTCCTTCAGCCCCTGCTCGCGCTCGCACAAGCAGGCGGCAACTCGTTGTTAATCCCAGCGATGGGTCGTTGCACCCTCAATACTCAGCCACAAGACCTGGCACAGGCGCTTGCCGCCTGCCAGAAAGCGTCGGATGAAGGGGATGCGCAAGCGCAATACGAGTTGGGTGAGTTCTACTACGACGGCAAAAATACGCCGCGCGACCTCAAAAAAGCCCTGGGCTACTTCGAAAAGGCCTCGTTGCAAGGCCATGCTCAGGCGCAGTTCAAACTTGGCACCATGTTTTTCCACGGCGAAGGCGTACCGGCCAATAACGTTCAGGCGTATATCGTGCTGAAAATGGCTGCGGTCAATGGCGCTGAAGAAGCGTTGGACACCGCCGACGAAGTCGCCGAGAAAATGCCTCGCGAAGAACTTGAAGTGGCTACCCAAGTGCTGGGGCAAATCTTCCGCAAATATCTGATGGAATTGCAGAGCGCCGATGGGCGTACGCCGTTCTCGCCCCTTCCCTGATTTCTTCGTCGCTCTGACTGCCCTCATCGCGAGCAAGCTCGCTCCCACAGTTGATCTTCTGTGAACACAAATTTTGTGAACGCCAGAGATTAACTGTGGGAGCGAGCTTGCTCGCGATTGGGGGCGACTCGGTCTTGAGGCTTACTTCTCAGGCATCGGCATCGGAAACGGCATGACATTGCCGACCGCGCCGCGGGCTTCGCTGATTTTCGGCGTACCGAGGCGCTCGACTTCGTCGATCCGCACGATCGAATGCATCGGCACAAAGCTGCGCACAACGCCTTCGAACTGAGCCTTGAGCTTCTCTTCGCTCGGATCGACGACCACTTGCGTGCGCTCGCCAAAGACGAACTCTTCCACTTCCAGGAAGCCCCACAGATCACTTTGATAGATCTGCTTGGCATACATTTCGTACACCTGGCCCTGGTTGAGGAAAATCACCTTGTAGATTGGAGCTTCACGTTTGGTCATGGTGGGCGAGCAACACATCGGGGATAAAAATGAGGGCGCGAACTATAGCATAGCCACCGGACGCACAGCGGTAGGAACCTTGGGTCATGTTCCCTATAATGCGCGGTTCTTTGAATCACGTGATGACTCTTTCCATGGCCAAGAAGCTTTACATCGAAACCCACGGTTGCCAGATGAACGAGTACGACAGCTCGCGCATGGTCGATCTGCTGGGCGAACATCAGGCCCTGGAAGTCACCGCTCGCGCCGAAGATGCCGACGTGATCCTGCTCAATACCTGCTCGATCCGCGAACGCGCCCAGGACCGTGTGTATTCCCAACTCGGCCGCTGGCGCGAACTGAAACTGGCCAACCCGGACATGGTCATTGCCGTTGGCGGTTGCGTGGCCAGCCAGGAAGGCGCTGCAATTCGCGACCGCGCCCCTTACGTGGACGTGGTCTTCGGTCCGCAGACCCTGCACCGCCTGCCGGAAATGATCGACGCCGCCCGCGCTACCAAGCTGCCGCAAGTCGACGTCTCGTTTCCGGAAATCGAAAAGTTCGACCACTTGCCCGAGCCGCGCATCGATGGCCCAAGCGCCTACGTGTCGGTCATGGAAGGCTGCAGCAAGTACTGCACCTTCTGCGTGGTGCCTTACACCCGCGGCGAAGAAGTCAGCCGACCTTTCGATGACGTGATCGCCGAGATAATCCACCTGGCTGAAAACGGCGTGCGCGAAGTGACCCTGCTAGGGCAGAACGTCAACGGTTACCGTGGGACCACTCACGATGGACGCCTGGCGGATCTCGCCGAACTGATCCGCGTCGTGGCCGCCGTCGATGGCATCGACCGCATCCGCTACACCACCTCACACCCGCTGGAGTTCTCCGATAGCCTGATCCAGGCCCACGCCGACGTGCCGGAACTGGTCAAACACCTGCACTTGCCGGTGCAATCGGGCTCGGACCGAATCCTGGCGGCGATGAAGCGCAACCACACCGCGCTGGAATACAAATCCAAACTGCGCAAGCTGCGTGCTGCCGTGCCGGGGATATGCATCAGCTCGGACTTCATCGTCGGCTTCCCGGGCGAGACCGAAAAAGACTTCGAACAGACCATGAAGCTGATCGAAGACGTCGGTTTCGACTTCTCCTACTCGTTCGTCTATAGCCAGCGCCCGGGCACTCCAGCTGCCGATCTGGCCGACGAAACGCCGGAAGCGCTGAAAAAAGAACGCCTGAACGCCCTGCAACATCGCCTGAACCAGCAAGGCTTCGAGATCAGCCGACAAATGGTCGGTTCGATCCAGCGGATCCTGGTGACCGATTATTCGAAAAAAGACCCCGGCGAACTGCAAGGCCGGACCGAGAATAACCGCATCGTCAATTTCCGCTGCGACAATCCGACGTTGATTGGTCAGTTCGCCGATGTGCACATCGACGCCGCTCAGCCGCACTCGCTGCGGGGCTCGCTGATCCAGTAACACCTCATTACCCTGTGGGAGCGAGCTTGGTCCGGGCGGCGATCCGACGATGACGGTCTGACATTCAACATTTAAGGTGGCTGAGCTGGCGCCATCGGCGGATCGCCGCCCGGACCAAGCTCTCT